>JBKKBV010000079.1:0-11384 GCA_046713375.1 Candidatus Limnocylindria bacterium | reverse complement strand
GCGCAGGAGCTTCGCTGAACAAGGCTGCACTCGCTGCCTACCCGGCTGGCTCGTCGTTCAAGCCCTTCACCCTGTTGGCCGCGCTGGAGACCGGGGTGGCGACGCCGTCAACCCGCATGTCCTGCTTCGGCACCTGGACCTACAGCGGATTCACCTTCCACAACTACCTCGACCACACCTTGGGCGGGAGCGTGTCGCTCGAGGAGGCCATGGCGTTCAGCTGCAACACGACCTACATGCCGCTCTCGATCCGGGTCTGGGATGTCGATCAGACGGCGCTCCCCGAACTGGTCGCCGAGTTCGGGTTCGGCGTATCGACCGGCATCCTCCACCTCGCGGACATCCCCGGCATCCTGCCCGATGCGACCTACTTCTCCCTGACCCGCCGGGGCGGCGGCAACTTCGTCCCCTACGGGCCGTTCGACCAGATCCAGCTGTCCATCGGCCAGGGTAGCTACCTTGGCACGCCGCTCCAGCTCGCGAACGCGTATGCGGCATTCGGCAACGGCGGCACGTTGTGGGTGCCGCGCCTGGTGACGCAGGCCACCGGTCCCGATGGCGTGGCCCTCGAGGTCAACGAGCCGCGAATCGCCCGCCAGGTGAACGTCAAGCCGGAGAGCCTCGCCTACCTGGCGAAGACGATGCGGGCGGTGATCACGCTTCCGTATGGCACCGCCCACCGCGCCTTCGCCGGATTCGGGATCCCAGTCGCCGGTAAGAGCGGAACGGCCGAGACCGGCACGCCGAAGCCCCATGCCTGGTTCCCCGCCTTTGCTCCGGCCAGCAGCGCCGAGATCTCAGTCGCCACGGTTCTCGTCCATGTCCGGTTGGCCACCGGCGGCACGGACGCCGCCCCCCTGGTCAGACGAGTCATGGCTAGGTACTTCGCTGCGCAGTAAGGGCAGGCGGGCGACCGGCGCAGGCTGTCGCGCCAGCCAGCCAAGCCGGCCGTCCGACTGGCCTCACCGCACGCGTCCTTCTTTGACACTTACTCTCCGCGACGGATACCATCGGCTCGCCGCTCACTCGCCTCGGCAACTCGTGGTGGAACCCGCTCTACGACGGTGCCAGTGATCTCCGCCAACGCCATTCCACTGAGGTTCCAGACCGCCGAAGTCGGCGTCGATTGGCTTCAGTGCAATATCGAATGCCAGGAAGGCTGCCCGGTCAACACGAACTGCCGTGGCTACCTGATGCTCGCCGCCGAGGGGCGCTTCGAGGAGGGCTACATCCTGGCGCGCGACCCGAACCCGGTCGCCGCCATCTGCGGCTACGTGTGCAGCGCACCGTGCGAGAAGGCGTGCCGACGCGCAGACATCGACAAGCCGCTCTCGATCCGCGCCATGAAGCGCTTCCTGGTCGACTGGCACTACGGCAACAACATGCCGGACAACATCGTCACGGCCTCCCCGACCGGGAAGACCGTGGGCGTCATCGGCGCCGGCCCGGCCGGCCTGACCGTCGCCAAGGAGCTGGCCAGCTACGGCCACAAGGTCGACATCTACGAGGCGCTGCCGTCGGGTGGCGGAACATGCCTGATCGGTGTGCCGGCCTTCCGGCTTCCTCGGGATGTGATCGAGCTCGACGTCAACTGGGTCGCCAAGCACGGCGTGGACTTCCACTACAACGTCGAGGTCGGCCGCGACATCACCCTCGACCAGCTGCGAGAGAAGCACGATGCAGTGGTCGTGTCCGCCGGATGCATGTACCCCGTCGCCATGAACGTCCCCGGCGAGGAGCTCGACGGCGTGATCTACGGCGTCGACTTCCTGAAGCGCGCCAACCTGGGCGAGGAGCAATGGGTCGGGGAGCATGTGGTGGTGGTGGGTGGCGGCTATACCGCGATGGACTCCTCGCGCACCGCGCTTCGCATCGGCGCCAAGACCAGCACCATCGTCTACCGCCGCGGGCCAGAGGAGATGGTGGTCGACGAGGAGGAACAGCACGAGACCCGCTTCGAAGGGGTTCGCTTCGAGTTCTTCTCCTCGCCGGTCGAGATCGTGGAGAAGGACGGCAAGGTGGCCGGGATCACCTTCCAGCGGACGCGCCTCGGCCCGCCGGATGCCAGCGGCCGTCGCAGTCCGGAGCCGATCCCCGGCAGCGAATTCACGATCCCCTGCGACATGGTCATCCCCTGCACCAGCCAGGCGTCGGACAACAACGTGCTGGGCGAATACGGCGCCAAGCTGAACCGGCACCTTGGCGTGACCGACACGCGCGAGTTCGTGCCGGGCGGATCAGTCTCGTCGTGGCGCACCCCGCCGCTGAACGGGACCACGCCGGTGAGCCCCGATGGCAAGAAGTACAACGCCCTCCAATTCGAGCTCAGCCGCGGCAACGTCGTCGCCGAGCCGGACACCTTCCAGACCAGCGTCGAGGGGATCTTCGCGTGCGGCGACTTCGTGACCGGCCCGGCAACCATCATCGAGGCGGCGGGACGTGGCCGCCGCACGGCGCGAGCGGTCGACCGCTGGCTCCTTGGCGTGCGCGGCGAGGAGCTGGTCGAACTGCCGGTGATCAACCGCGCGGTGGTGACCCAGGCCCTCGAGCACGACATGCCGGACAAGTACGAGGCGATCCAGCGCCAGCACATCCCGATGGCGCCGCCGGAGCTGCGACGCGACTTCACCAGCCTGGTGGAGGTCGGATATGACACGCGGAGCGCCATCGCCGAGGGGCAGCGCTGCCTGCAGTGCAACCACAACATCAACATCGATGGCCCCCGCTGTATCCTGTGCGGGCTCTGCGCCGATGTCTGCCCCGAGGGCGTGATCTACATGATCGACAAGGCGCAGGTCGGCGGCGACGACCCGGAGATCGATCTCTTCCAGTCGTGGCCGCGCGGGATTGCAATGATCATCGACGAGGAGCGCTGCATCCGCTGCAACCTCTGCGTCGAGCGGTGTCCGACCAACTGCATCACCATGGACCGACTCGAGCTCGAGCGGCTCACGCCTGACGGGAAGGTGCTCTTGGAGAGCTACAAGGACAACGTGCTGGGTCAGATCGGCCAGGAGGCCGGCGTGGCGGTCCAGCGATGACCTTCCCCGGCCCGGGCGACCTGATGCGGGTAGTCAGGGAGTCGTCGGTCTGGCGCAGCCTCTTCCGCCAGCCGTATCCCACCACCAGCCGCACGCGCGCGCTGGCGGTCATGAACAACGTGTTCCTGCACCTGCATCCGGTCCGCGTCAAGAAGCACGCGGTGCGCTACACCTACACCTTCTGCCTGGGTGGGGTCAGCTTCTTCCTCTTCCTGGTGCTGACCGTGACGGGCGTGTACCTGATGTTCTTCTACGTCCCATCGGTGACCCGCGCCTACCAGGACATCCTCTCGATCGAGAACTCGGTCGCCTTCGGCACGTTCGTGCGCAACATGCATCGCTGGGGCGCGCACCTGATGGTGCTGACCGTCTTCCTGCACATGATCCGGGTCTTCTACCACGGGGCCTACAAGCCCCCGCGCGAGTTCAACTGGGTGATCGGGGTCGTCCTCCTTTTCTGCACCCTGTGGCTCAGCTTCACCGGCTATCTCCTGCCCTGGGACCAGATCGCGTTCTGGGCGATCACGGTCGGCACCCAGATGGCGACCTACGCACCCCTGCTCAGCCAGGAGTCGAGTTTCATCCTGCTCGGCGGCGTCGAGGTCGGTCAGGGGACGCTGATCCGGTTCTATGTGATGCACGTCATCGCCTTCCCGCTGGTCGTCGCCATCCTCCTGGTCGTCCACTTCTGGAGGATCCGGAAGGACGGCGGCGTCTCAGGCCCGGTCTGAAAGGCGCAGAGAACCGATGACGATCGAGAAGCGGCCGAATGCCACCGCCGACAAGACCGCTCCTTCCCAGGCGCCGCACGTCCCGGCGGTCGAGCGCGACCGTGGCCCCAAGCTCCCCGGCCCACCCGGCGTGCCGGGCACCGAGCGCTTCCGCCTGCTTGCCTACGTCAAGCAGGAGTCGATGGTCCGCGTCGACAAGCGGCCCGATGAGACCGTCCTGACCTGGCCCCACCTGCTCCGCGCGGAGTTCCTGATGGCGCTCCTGATCAGCGTTCTGCTGGTCGTGGCCTCGGTCTTCATCCACGCGCCGCTGGAGGAGATGGCGAACGCCGGCGTCACGCCTCACGTAGCGAAGGCCCCGTGGTACTTCCTCGGGCTGCAGGAGCTGCTCTCCTATTTCAACGCCACCGTCGGCGGTGTCCTGCTGCCGACCCTCTACCTGGTCGGGTTGGCGGTCATTCCCTACATCGACCGCTCGCCGTACAAGGCGGCACGCGACCGCAAGACGGCCTGGATCTTCTTCCTCTCGCTCATGGTCGGCGGTTTGTTGATCACGCTCATCGGCTCCTTCTTCCGCGGCCCCGGCTGGAACTGGGTCTGGCCGTGGGATGGGCTCTACTTCACCCTATGAGCCACCTTCCGACCTACGGCGAGGTCCCGACGACTCCGGTCGGAGAGATGAGCCGGCGCAGCTTCATGCGTCGCATCTTCTGGGCAGGAACGGGCATCCTGTCGATCGAGTTCATTCTCGGTTCCGTCAACTTCCTGTGGCCCAACGTGCGCAGCGGGCTGGGCGGCAAGTTCACCATCGGCTCCGCGGCCGACATCGCCGGCACCCAGCCGACCTGGGCGCAGGGACAGCCATTCGGCTTCAGCAAGGCCCGTGTCTTCTTCATCAACGTGCCGGCGGCAGAGTCGATGGTAGACGGCACCAATGAGACGGTGGCCGACCCGGGGGCCAATGTGCTGGCCCTGTACCGCAAGTGCCCGCACCTGGGCTGCAACATCCCGCCGCTGTGCGACCAGAGCCTCTGGTTCGAATGCCTGTGCCACGGCAGCAAGTACAACATCATCGGCGAGAAGCGCGCCGGTCCGGCGCCGCGAGGGATGGACCGCTTCGCGGTGACCCTGACCGATGGCGTCTACGAGATCGACACCAAGGAGATCGAGACCGGACCGCCGATCGGCACCGCCACCTTCGACAACCGCAACACCGACAACATCCCGCACTGCGCGGCCTGAGAAATGCGCATCAAGTCCCTCGGAATCGTCCTGATCAGCGCGCTGTCGCTGTTCACGGCCTTTTACTGGCTGACCGATCCCGCCCGTCGCGAGGACACCTACGAGACCCAGAACGAGGAGCTGGTCGCGTACGGGGAGGAGATGTTCGGCGCCGTCACGCCCGAGAACGACCACACCGCCGACTGCGCCGCCTGCCATGGCGTGGACGGAACCGGCGGTGAGGTCGGAACGACCGGGCGCCTCGCCCCCAACCTCCATTCGAAGAGCATCTACGAGAAGCTCAAGGCCCAGGCCGGCGGATCGTTCACCGAGATTCGCAAGCCCGGCGATCCCCCTGACTACGTCAACCTGGTGATCCGCTTTGGCGGGGTGGTCGTCTCCGGCGACGTCAACTCGCCGATGCCCGCCTGGAGCACGGAGGTCGGCGGGGCGCTGACCGTCAACCAGATCGACGCGCTCACCGCGCTAGTCGAGACGTGGGCGCTGGAGGCCGGCGCTCAGCCGGACGAGGAGATCCCGAACACGATCGACGCGGGCCAGAAGGTCTACGTCGACGCCGGCTGCGGAAGCTGCCACGCCGCGGATCTGTCGGGAGGGGTTGGGCCGAGCCTGCTCAACATGGGCAATGAGCCGGTCACCGACCTGCCGACGCCGATCAGCCAGCTCGACCAGCTCGAGGCCGATTATCTCGCCGATCCCCGGACCTTCCTGGAGCGCTGGATCCGCGACTCGGCCGTGAACTACAACGACGGCATCGCTACCGGCATGCCAGTGCATCCGGAGGGCAGGATCAACGCATCGGCCATGGAGGCGCTGATCACCTTCCTGCTGAGCCAGAAGCAGTGAGCCGCTCATGAGCAGCGCGTACAGCGTCCCACCGCGGCGCGATCTGATCTCGCGGGTCGGACGCGAGATCGATGACTTCATGAGCTGGATGCTGTACGGCAGCGAGACCTGGCTGGTGGCGCTGCTCAAGGGCGTGCCGCTCTTCCTGTTCTTCTACTTCGTGCTCGGCTACATCCCCAACTACGCCAACACCATCACCACCCTGTATCTCGGCTTCAGCCCGGACGTCGGCTTCCTGGTGGCGGTGGTATTGATCGGCGGCCCGACCTTCACCCTGCTCCTGATCCTGGCCCTGTGGACCCAGGCTGCTCGCGGCCGTCGCGGCTTCGCCTGGTCGCTGATCCGCTTCCTGGACTTCCTGCAGTACGTGGCGCTGGTGCTCCTGATCATTCCGTTCATGCTGTTCAACCTCGCCGGCGGCAGCCTGATCCCTCTCGCGTTCAACCTGCAGGCGCTGGGGCTGGGCGCCATCGCCGCCGGCGGAGGGGCGATGGGCCTGGCCTACCTGTACTTCGAGTATCGCCGCATCACGCGACGCGAGGCCGAGGCCGCCGCCGCAGCGGCGGCCGCCTGGAGATCCGGCGGCTAGTCCGCCCACCGCCATCTCGAGGCTGCTCCTCGCCCATCTCGCCTGGTCGCTGGTCATCACCGTCGGTGCAGGTGCGCTCATCGGCATTGAGCTGGCATCGCCCTGCCCGCCCGGAGGACCGGTTGCGCTGGGCAACTGCGTCGCGCTCCGCCCATTCACCCTTGGGGTCCTTGGCCTGGGCGCCGCCCTGTACGTCGGTGGCCTGTCGGCGGTCCTGGCCTGGGTGAGCGGCCTGCGACGACGAGGCGTGGCGGACGCCGTCGCCGCTCGAGACTGGTACCTGCTGGCCGCAGCCGTGGGCCTCCCGATCTCGCCACTCCTCGCATTCACCATCGTCTCGGCGCTCCGCTAGCATGGCCGCATGAGCGTGGCCAGCGCGCAAGACCTGCTTGGCGGCCTGGACGGGATCGCCCGCATCCAGGGAACCCGCCTCCTCGTTGACGACGAGGCGCGCCTCCGCGGCGAGGCGATCGACGGGCTCGTCGAAGATGCCGTCTTCCACGCCGACGAAGGAGTTCGCGACGCGGCGCGCTGGTTGATCTGGAGCGCGTCGCAGGCGCTGGGCTGCGGGTCTGCCAGCATCCACGAGCTGTACATGGCCCGCGGGCGCGGGGGGCTCCCCGCCACGAAGTTCACGGTACCGGCGATCAACGTTCGCGCCGCAACGTACCTGACCGCACGTCAGGCCTTCGCGGCCGCGCTGGAGCGTGACGCGGGTGCGGTGATCTTCGAGATCGCCAAGTCCGAGATGGCGTACACCGACCAGCGCCCCGCCGAGTACACCGCCGTCATCCTCGCCGCCGCCATCCGGTCAGGCTGGATCGGCCCCGTCTTCCTCCAGGGCGACCACTTCCAGTTCAACGCGACGAAGTGGAAGGAGGACCCCGGCGCCGAGATGTCGGTCCTCAAGCAGCTCACCAGCGAGGCTGTGGCGGCCGGCTTCTGCAACATCGACATCGACAGCAGCACGCTCGTCGACCTGTCGCAGGCCACTCGCGCTGCCGAGCAGCTCGTCAACGTGGCCAACACCGTTGAGTTGACCGCGCTCGTTCGTGCCATCGAGCCGGACGGCGTGACGATCAGCATCGGCGGCGAGATCGGTGAGGTCGGGAAGGCCAACTCGACGGAAGAGGAGCTGCGCGCCTACCTCGACGGCTATTTCGGGATGCTGCACGGCACGGGAACGCCGGGGATCAGCAAGGTGAGCATCCAGACTGGGACCAGCCACGGAGGCGTCGTGCTGCCGGACGGCAGCGTGGCGCAGGTCAGCATCGACTTCGACACCATGCAGCGCCTCTCGACCGTGGCGCGCGACGAGTACGGCCTGGCCGGCGTCGTTCAGCACGGGGCGAGCACCCTGCCCGAGGACGCGTTCCATCACTTCCCGGCCAACGGCACGGCCGAGATCCACCTGGCGACCGGCTTCCAGAACATCCTGTATGACGGCGGCGGTCTGCCCGATGCGCTGCGCGCCGAGATGATGGCCTGGTGCCTCGCCACCTGCGCCGATGAGCGCAAGCCCGGCGAGACCGACGAGCAGTTCCTGTACAAGACGCGCAAGAAGGCGATCGGGCCATTCAAGCGGGGGCTGTGGTCACTGCCGGCCGATGCGCAGGAGCGGATCGGCGCGAACCTTCGCGCCAGGTTCGGCCTCCTCTTCGACAAGCTGGGGATTGCGGGCACCCGCTCCCTGGTCGACCGCTTCGTCCCGATCCCCGATCTACCGCGTCCCCTGCCGGCGGCGCTCGGCGGCGGAGAGGCCCGGGCCGTGATCGCCGGGGCATCGGTCTTCGAAGACGACGGGTCAGGGGAATAGGGCGATGGGCAGCATGCAGCGCAAGTCCCTCGACCTGCCGGACGAGACGCGGACGATTCCCAACGGCCGGACCGATATCTGGAATCTCGGCGATTTCGTGGTCGGTCGCATCGTCTTCGAGCCGGGCTGGAAATGGTCGAAGGATGTCAAGCCGATTGCCCAGACCGAGTGGTGCGAGTATCACCACCTCGGCCTGATCCTCGAGGGGACGCTGCACTACATCACGCCCGAAGGGTTGGAGATGGAGGTCAGCCCTGGGATGCTGTTCGAGATTCTGCCCGGCCATGACGCCTGGGTGGTGGGTGACACGCCGGTCGTTCAGTACGACTTCGCCGGCGCGCGCACCTTCGCGCTGCCTGCGGCGGGTCGCAGCGAGCGAATCCTGGCCACGCTGGTGTGCACCGATGTGGTCGACTCGACCGCCACCGCGGAGCGCGTCGGGCCGGCCGCCTGGCGGACGATGCTCACCGAGCTGAACGCAGAGAGCCGCCGCCAGATCGACAAGTTCCGGGGCAAGTTCGCCGCCAACACCGGCGACGGGCTGATTGCCACCTTCGACGGGGCCGAACGAGCTGTCCGCTGCGGCGCGGCGATCGCGGACGTGGCCGCGCGGCTCGGTATCCGCCTGCGATGTGGGGTGCATACCGGGGAGGTGGAGGTGATCCCCGACAACGTCCGCGGCGTGGCCGTGCACATCGTCAGCCGGGTCACTGCACTTGCCGCCGCGGGTGAAGTGCTGGTCTCGGGGACCACCTACGAGCTGGTTGCCGATTCGGACCTGCAGTTCGAGGATCGCGGGTCGCATGAGCTGAAGGGCGTCACCGGCGCGCGTCAGGTCTGGGCTTTCACCTCGAGCTGACGGGGCTGACTGTCGCCGTTACCAATGACATTAGTACGACCGCGCATTTGCTGGAGTTGACGCGCCGCCTTACCAATGGCGCTGGTAGAAACACGTACGAAGCAGGCTCGCAGCCCGGCGTTGTGCCTCGGCATTCGGATTGACGCGCCGATGTACCAATGGGGTTGGTAAGAAACGCGGGCACGAAGAAGCCCCGGCTTGGGGGCCGGGGCTTTTGGGCGCGAGAGAAGAGAGGGGAGAGGGGACTAGTGGCAGCCGCCTGCCTTGGCAGGGGAGCCATCGGTGTTGAAGGATGAGCCGCAGGCGCAGCTGCTCACCGCGTTGGGGTTGTTGATTGCGAATCCGGAGCCCATCAGCGAGTCGACGTAGTCGATCTCGGCGCCTGCCACATGCTGGGCGCTGAAAGCGTCGATCACGATCGGCACGCCGGCGTGGTCCTCGACCCGATCGTCATCCGCGATCTTGTCGTCGAACGCCAGGCCGTAGCTGTAGCCCGAGCATCCGCCGCTCTTCACGAAGAGGCGGAGGGCAGCATCGGCCTTGCCTTCGCGCGAGCGCAACTCCTGCACCTTGACGGCGGCCGCGTCGGTCATGCTGACCAGCAGCTCAACGGAGGGTGCGGGGGCAGCCGGCGGAGCCGATGGGGCTGTCTGCGGCGTTGATTCGGTCATCGTCATGGGATCGGTCTTCTCCTCTGGCGCGCTGTGCGCCGCGTCGCTCGGAAAGTTCGCTCCGGAAAGTATAGCAGCGGTGTCTGTCAACACGGCAATGGCCCGATCGGCGGAGGGTCCTGCTAGGTTACCGGCTGAGCCAGCTCGTCGCGCGCCGCCCCGGCGAGCTCCTCGCGATTCACTCCCATCCGATCCAGCGCTCTGACGACCGTCCCGCGCTCAATCTCCGAGATAGCCAGAACAACGTGTGCCCCTCGCAGGCGACGCGGCTTCTGCGATTTGCTGAGCTCGGCGGCACGGCGGAAGGCCGCTTGTGCGGATGGCGTCGAATTGAAGAAGCCGCGTGGCTCGGGCGCCGGCACCACCGGCCCGCTCGCCTCCACCTGGATCCCGACCGCACGCAGCGCGTCGGCATGCTGGGCCGCGATCGCCGCCTGGAGTCCGTCGGGGTCTGCACCGATGCGCCTGAACGCAGCCGCCGCGGTGCCGTCGGGCAGGGCCAGCGCGGACAGCAGGAGGTGCTCCGGGCCTGGCATCGCTTCGCCCGAGGCGTGGGCTAGGCGCTCTGCCTCAGTCAGCAGCTGTTTGATGGTTTGGAACTCGTTGAGGATTCTGCCAACCGGCATGAGTTGTCCTTTCAGCCCGCTCAACGTCGTGGGCGAGCGTGGTGTTTGTGCGCGGCCTGTCGTGTGACGCCGAGCGCCTCGGCGACCTGCGCCCAGGTCCATCCCTGCTCAATGGCGCGCGCCACGGCGGCGCGTTCCAGCTGCTCGGCCAGGCGGCGGAGGGAGACCACGGCGGCCAACGCCTCGGCGGGCTCATCGGCCGATGGGATCTTCAGCACGTCAGTCATGTGTCAACTCTAGTTGACAGAACCACGACTCGTCAACCCTGGTTGACAGGCCGAACCCTCGCGCCCGCGCGAACGCATCGGTACACTCGTCTCCCACCTCGCAGCGAGGCATTGGCGTGAAGCTGGCTGACCGCATGGAGCGGATCGGGACCGAGACCGCATTCGAGGCTGCCGCCCGCGCCCGCGCGCTGGAGGCGACCGGACGGGACGTGATCCACCTGGAGCTCGGCGAGCCGGACTTCGACACACCACGCCACGTCAGCGAGGCCGCAAGCCACGCGCTCCTCGACGAGAAGATGACGCACTACCCCCCGGCCACGGGCATTGCCCCTCTGAGAGCTGCCATCGCCGCGGACGTCAAGCGCTGGAAGGGGATCGAAGCGACCGCCGACCAGGTGGTGGTCACCCCCGGCGCCAAGCCGATCATGTTCTACGCGATGCTCGCCCTCATCAACGAGGGCGACGAGGTCATCTACCCGAACCCCGGTTTCCCGATCTACGAGAGCATGGTCCGATACGTTGGTGGGGTGGCGGTGCCGGCGCCGCTGCGCGAGGCGAACGACTTTCGGATGGACGTCGCCGAGGTTGCCTCCCTGGTCACCGATAGGACGCGGATGATCATCACCAACTCGCCGCACAACCCGACCGGCTCGATCCTCACCGCCGACGACGTGCACGAGATCGCGCGGATCGCCGTCGAGCACGACCTGTTCGTCCTGGCCGATGAGATCTACGG
>JBKKBV010000078.1:0-12924 GCA_046713375.1 Candidatus Limnocylindria bacterium | reverse complement strand
CCACCTCCAGGCCCTCCAGCGGGAGCACCGAGGACGATGGGTTGTAGAGCTCGATGAACTCGTCCGACGCGCTCGCCCCGCCCGTCATCACCTCGCTGACGACGAGGTGGCCGCTCACCTCGACGAGGGGGGCAGCTGCGCTGCCAGGGTCCTCCGTCATGGGGAACGCCACGGCATGGTCGATCGCGAGCGCAAGCACGCCGATCGAGATGAGACCGGCCAGCAGCCGGCGTGGAGCGACGGGGACGGCACGGACAACGGGCACGACACACCTCGATAGGCGGAGGCGTGCAGGTCGCCGCAGGATGGCGATGGATCGTTACCGGTCGCTTAGGCCGTGCTTACCGATCCCGCGTACAATCGCGGCCGATGTCGAAGAAGAGCGCCGCACAGTCGGACGCCGTACGCCGGGCCGAGGCGCGTCGCCGAGCTCGTCTACAGGCACAGGGACGCCTCGAGGAGGAGCTGGACGAGGCCGAAGTCGCCCCCGCGCGGCGACCGTCCGGATCGCTGCTCCAACGGCTCTTCCCGCCGGCAGCCCCGTTGGCCGGCAAGCCGGATCCGCTGGCCGGCTTCACCTACACCGGGAGGCTTCGCCCGGTCGTGTCGAGCCTTTGGCTGATCCCGCGCAACCCCCTGGCCGGCATCGTGATGGGCCTGCTCTGGGCGGCGGCGTACATCATCACCGTTCAATACGCCCGATCCGTCGTGGGCAGCATCGCGTCCTTCGTCTCGTTCGGAGCGCTTGTTGCGGCAGGCTGGATCGGCTGGCAGCGGCCGTGGCTGTACGGCTTCGTGGCGGCAGTCATCGGCTACCTGCTGTATGCCGGCTACGCGATCGTCGCCCTGGCGGGCACCGAGGCGCTCAACGAGCCCGGGGCGACCACGCTGGCGGCCACCTATCTGCTCACCAACGGGGCGCTGCAGGCGGGGATCGGGGTGCTGGCGGGCTTCTACGGTGGCTATCTGCGCCGGCGCATGGCCGACCCTGCCACGCGCCAGGCCGCCGCCGCGCGACGGCGTCGCTGACGCGGATTCAGCGCGTGGAGTGCGCCGTCGCCGCTGCTTCGGCAGCGGACATCGCGCCGGCATAGTCGGGCGCCAGCCCCAGGACCTCTCCCGTCGAGCGCATCTCCGGCCCGAGCGCGGTATCCACGCCCGGCAGCCGCCAGAGTGAGCCGATCGGTGTCTTGACCGCGATCAGCGCCGCGTCACGCGCGAGACCCGACTGCCAGCCGACCTCGGCCAGGGTCGCGCCCAGCGCGCACCGCACGGCAGCCGCGACCACGTCACGACGCGTCGCCTTGGCCACGATCGGCACCGTCCGGCTGGCACGGGGATTGGCCTCGATCACCACCACTCGCTCGCCGGACACGATCATCTGGACGTTCAGGATCCCGCGCACGCCCAGTCGCAGTGCAATGCGCCCCGCCGTCTCGGCAGCTGCCTCCTGCACCCGGCGCGAGATGCGCTGGGGCGGCAGGACGGCGACCGAGTCCCCGGAGTGCACGCCAGGAGGGTCGAGCTGCTCCAGGATCCCCGGCACGCACCAGTCCCGGCCGTCGCTCATGACGTCAACGTCCAGCTCGATCCCCTTGACCATGGAATCCACGCGCAGCGGCCAGCCGATCTCGGTCGCGAGCAGGCGGGTGACATCCGCCTGGCTCCGCAGCACCGCAATCCCCCGCCCGCCGATCACCCAGGACGGCCGGCCGATGACTGGCAGCTCCAGCTCGCCGACGACGGCGCGCAGCTCCCCCTCGTCGGCAGCCAGCAGCCCGCGCGGCCCCTCGATCCCGAGCTCGTCGAGGAGCGCGGCGAAGCGCTCCCGGTCCTCGGTCAGCTCGATCGCCTGCGCGGTCAGCCCCGCGATCGGCACATCGGCGTAGGCCAGCTCCTTGGCCAGGTCGATCGCCGTCTGCCCACCGAAGGTGAGCACGACATACGGCGGCTCGCCGGTGAGCGCCCGCTCGTGGTCGATCACATCGAGCACGCTCTCGGCGTCGAGCGGCTCGAAGTAGAGGCGCGAGCAGGCGTCGTAGTCGGTCGACACGGTCTCCGGGTTGTTATTGATGACGACCGCGTCGAGGCCCATCTCGCGGATCGCCCATGCGGCTCGCACCGAGCAGTAGTCGAATTCGATCCCCTGCCCGATGCGGATCGGCCCGGAGCCCACCACGATCACGCTGCGCCGATCGGTGGGCGGCGCGACCTCGGGCGTGGTGTGCGAGGAATAGAAGTAGGGAGTCTCCGCCGGGAACTCGCCGGCGCAGGTGTCCACCCGGCGGTAGGCGGGGCGGATCCCCGCCCGCACTCGCGCGCGCCGCACCGCCACCGCCGGCACGCCGGACAGCGTCGCGATGTCTGCGTCGCCGAAGCCATGCTGTTTTGCCTCGAGGAGCGGCAGCCCGACGAGGCTGCGCTCGGCGTCGACCAGCTCCGCCAGGCGTTCACAGAACCACGGCGCGATCCCGGTCGCCTCGCACAACCCGGCGGCATCGGTCCATTCATGGCGCAGGAGGGCAACCAGCCTCCAGAGGCGTGTATCGGTTGGCTCCAGGAACGACGCCAGATCAGTCGGAGGCCGATGCGAGAGGCCCCATTCGGGGTCCTCCCACAGCCATCCGTGGCCACGCGGCTCCAGCGAGCGGATCGCCTTGAGGAGGGCCGTGCCGAACTCGCGGTCGATCGCCATCGCCTCGCCAGTCGCCTTCATCTGGATGCCGAGGGAACGATCCGCATCCGGGAACTTGTCGAACGGCCAGCGCGGCAGCTTCACGACCACGTAGTCAACCGCGGGCTCGAAGGCCGCGCTGCCTGAACCGGTAGCGGGATTTGGGAGCTCGTGCAGCCGCTTGCCGAGCGCGATCAGGGCCGCAACACGGGCGATTGGATAGCCGGTCGCCTTACTGGCCAGCGCCGAGGAGCGGCTGACCCGCGGGTTGACCTCGATGACGCGATAATCGGCGCCGTCGGGTCGCACCGCCAGCTGCACGTTGCAGCCACCCTCCAGCCGCAGCTCCCGCACGATCTTCAGGGCGCAGCGCCGCAGCTGCTGGACGAGCGGATCGGGCAGGGTCTGGATGGGCGCCACCACGATCGAGTCGCCGGTGTGAACGCCCATCGGGTCGAGGTTCTCCATGCCGCAGATGGCGATCGCCGTGTCGGAGGCATCGCGCAGCACCTCGAACTCGATCTCGTACCAGCCGAGCAGGCTGCGCTCCACCAGCACCTGGCCGATTGGGCTGGCGGCCAGCCCCGTCTCCAGCCTGGCCCTTGCCTCCTCGGGAGTGGACGCGAAGCCGCCCCCGCCGCCACCCAGTGTGAAGGCAGGCCGCACCACCACCGGGGCGCCGAGCTCTTCGACGAAGCGCAGGCCATCCTCGATGGTCTCGACCACGGCGCTCTCCGGCACCGGCTCCCCGATCCGCGTGACCAGCTCGCGAAACCCACCCCGATCCTCCGCCGCTCGCACCGCCGCCAGCGGCGTGCCCAGCACGTGTACGTCGTACCGCTCCAGGACTCCGGCATCGTCCAGCGCGACGGCGAGGTTCAGGCCGGTCTGCCCACCGAGGGTCGGCAGCAGGGCGTCGGGCCGATGCTGCGCGATGACCACCTCCAGGTGCTCGACCGTCAAAGGCCCGATCACCACGGTGCCGCCCACATCGGGATCGGTCATGACCGTGGCTGGATTCGAATTCACCAGGATCGTTTCGACGCCCTCGCCGCGCAGCGCAAGGCAGGCCTGCACCCCGGCATAGTCGAACTCCGCGGCCTGCCCGATCACGATCGGCCCGGAGCCGATGACGAGGACCTTCCGTGGCGTCATGCCGTGGCCTGCTTGATGGCCACGTCGAAGATGCGTGCCGCGTCGATCGGCCCAGGAGCCCCCTCGGGGTGGAACTGGACCGATGCGATCCGGCCCGAGGCATGCATCAGCCCCTCGACCGTTCCGTCGTTGAGATCCCGGTGGCTGACCCGGTAGCCAGCAGCCTCCAGCATTGGACCGTCGACCACCTCGACCTCGTGGTTGTGGGCACCGATGTCCACCCGGCCAGTGCCCAGCTCGAGCACTGCATGGTTGCCACCGTGATGCCCGACCGCGAGGCGGCGGGTGCCTGCTCCGGCAGCGAGTGCCAGCAGCTGATGCCCGAGGCAGATCCCCAGCACGGGCGGACCGCCCGCCACCGCCCGCTCGGCCAGCTGCTGCGTCATCTCGATCTGGGGCGCCATGCGCGAGGGGTCACCCGGGCCTGGTGAAAGGACCACGAGGTCCGGGCCGGTGCCGGCCACGTCCGTGGCGGTGGCGTCGTGAGGCAGCACCACGATCTCCAGGCCGCGTTCCGTCAGGGCGCGCAGGAGCGACCGCTTCACGCCGAAGTCGATGAGCGTGGCGCGCCCTCGACGGGTGCCGGCTGGTGAGAGGCTGTACGGCGCGCGCGTAGAGACCGCGCCGACGTGGTCGACTCCCTCCCAGCCCGGGATCTGACTCGCCTGCTCAGTGGCCCCGGCCTCTTCGGCCGCAGCACGGATGACCGCCTTCCGCGCCGCGCCACGGCGCAGCTCGAGCGTCAGGGCGCGGGTGTCGACCCCCTCGAGTGCCGGGATGCCGGCTTCGATCAGCAGCTCCTCGAACGAGCGGCCCGGGCCGGCGGGCGGCGTGACCAGCCGTGTGACGATGACCGCCCGAGGATGCACCCGGTCCGACTCGAGCTCACCCCGATCGATTCGGTAGCTGCCGACCATCGGATGGGTGAGGACCACGATCTGGCCCGCATAGGACGGATCGGTCAGGATCTCGCCCCAGCCTGTGGCCGCCGTCGAGAAGATGAGGTCGCCCTCGGCTGGAACGGCGGCGCCCCGCAAACGGCCGCGGAGAAGGGTCCCGCCCTCAAGCGCGAGGATCCCCGGCACGGAGAACGACGCCGACCGCTCGGTGGCGGGTGGCGCCGTGGGTTCGCGAGTCAGACTGCTGCGCAAGATCGCTCCTTTCCGGCATCGCAGTGCCGGGCTTAAAGGACGGTGGCAGTGTAGCGCAGGCGGCTCGCATCCGAGGGCGATCGGCGCGGTACCATCGCCACCCTGGACACCCCGCACGAGGAACCACGCCCATGACCAGCCGCGCCGCGACCCTGGCCGATGTCGCTGTCCCGGCGATCGGTTCGAGCGAGGCGACCCGATGGTTGCGCGCCGCCCTTCTGGTGGGCGCCGGTGCCGCCCTCACCGCCGTCTCGGCCCAGATCGTCTGGTTCGCTCCCTGGAACCCGCTCGTGCCGTACACCTTCCAGACGGCGGCAGTTCTGCTCGTCGGAACGGCTCTCGGCGCACGGCTGGGCCTGACCTCGATGCTGCTTTACGTCGCGCTCGGGGCGGCGGGGCTCGGCGTTTTCGCCGATGGATCCTCGGGGCTCTCCGCCGATGGTGCGCTGCGGGCGAGCGTCGGCTACCTGGGTGGTTTCATCCTGGCCGGCGCACTGGTCGGCTGGCTCGCGGAGCGCGGCTGGGATCGGTCACCGGCCTCGACGATCGGGCTGATGGTGCTCGGCAACCTCGTCATTTACGCCGTCGGAGTGCCAGTCCTGATCGCGGTCACCGGGCTGGACTTCGTCACCGCCCTGCGGGTCGGCGCGCTCGACTTCGTGCCCTGGGACCTGATCAAGATCGCCGCCGCGGCTGCGCTCCTGCCATTGGCCTGGCGCGCCGTCAGGCCTTCGGAGCGCGACTGATCCGGTCGCGGAGGCTCGGGACCAGGCGCACCGCCAACAGGACCACGATTCCCAGCGCGACGAGGGCGGGCAGCCACACAATCACGAACCAGATCGCGCCGTTCCCGACGCCCTGACCCACTGCCACCAGCGCCGCGAAGGCGTCCGCAACCGTCTTGCCGGGATCCCAACTGCCGGCAGCCTGCTGCAGGGCGCTCGGGATCAGCGTCACGTTGAGGGTTGAGAGATCGGCCAGCCCACTGAGCTCCTTGTGCTGGGCCTGGAGCTGCTCGATCTGGCCACGAACATCGTCAAGCCGGGTCTGCACGGCCAGGATGTCCTCGATCTTGATTGCCTTGCTCAGCAGGGTGCGGTACTGGGTCTCGGATGCCTGCAGGTTCGCGGTTCGGGCCTCGATGTCCACCACGGCCGAGGTCACGTCCTGCTCGCTGGTCCCCTCGGCGACGACGTCACCGTCAAGCTCGTGCAGGCGCGTGAGGGCGTCCTCGAACCGATCGGCGGGGATGCGCAACGTCAGCGTCGCCGCCTCGTCCCGGGTCCCGGCCTGTGAGCCGCCCACGTACCCACCCAGGTCGCGGGCCATTGCCCGCACGCGGACCAGCGCGATGGTGACATCGGGCACCTCGATGCCGATCTCGCCGGTCTTGATGATCCTCTGGTCGGCGAGGGCGGGCTCCTCGCCCGGGCCGTCGCCATCGGTGCCGCTGGCTGCGCTCGGCGCCGGACCGCCCGCGAGGTCGTCACCGACGTTCTGGAAGATCGCCGGGCCGGAAGCTGCGCCACACGCGGCGACGATGAATGCGAGGAGCAGGAGGCTCAGGATCGCGAGCGATTTCGTCGAGGGACTCGTGAAGCGCCGATCGGCGTAGGGCATCGGTCCGTCCTCTTGGGGTGTCATCTTGCGTGCTATGGGACCGGGACGCCAGATGCGACCCGCTCGTTCCCGACCTCCGGTACGATCCATGCATGGAGTCACCACCGCCAGGCACGCCCGCGGCCGACTTCGACCGCGCCTGGGTTCGCGATCACCTCGCCGATGAGCGGCGCAAGGCGAGCCTGCTGGGGGAAATCCGCGAAGCGATCTTCGGTGCGCAGGATGGGCTGGTCAGCACGCTCGGGGTTGTGAGCGCATTCGCGGGTGCCACCGGGGATCGGACGCAGGTCCTCATCGCCGGCATCGCCACCGGACTGGCGGGCGTCTTCAGCATGGCCGCCGGCGAGTACATGAGCAGCAAGAGCCAGCGGGAGATCTTTGCGGCCCAGATCGCGGGCGAGCGTGAAGAGGTGGCTGAGCGTCCCGGCGAGGCTGAGGCGGAGATGGCCTACATGTTCGAGGAGGACGGCCTGCCGCGAGACGAGGCGGCTGGCCTGGCGCGCACCATCGCCGCCCATCCCGATGTCCTGCTCAAGACGATGGTGGAGAAGGAGCTGGGCCTCACCGGCGAGCACGCGGAGGGGAGCCCGATGCAGGGCGCGTTGGTGATGGGCGCCAGCTTTGGCCTTGGGGCACTGGTGCCGGTGCTCGTGTACCTGGTCCTCCCGATCGGGGTCGCCACCTGGGCGGCGGTGGTCGCCAGCGGCGGCGTCCTGTTCGGGATCGGCGTGGTGAAGAGCCGATGGACGAGGCAGGCCTGGCTGCGCTCGGGCCTGGAGATCCTGCTGCTGGGGGCCTTTGCCGGCATTGCCGGATTCTTCTTCGGCAACCTGCTGCCGACCATCCTGGGCGTGCCGGCGACTCCCGCCTAGCTGACGGTCAGCGTCCCGAGCATCCCGTACGCCTCGTGGAGCGGGAAGTGGCAAATGTACTGGATCGTCCCCGCCTCGAGCAACGTCAGGGTCGTCTCCACGGTGCTCAGGGCCGGGATTGAGACTTCGTCCGGCCGTGCCCCGTGATGCGCCTCGGTCCCATCACGGTGCCGCCCGTGGAATGCCGCGTCGCCGATCAGCCACTCGTGATCGATCGGGTCCTCGTTGATGAGGACGAAGGTGACGGCGACGCCGCGCGGGACGGTCAGCTCGGTCGGGTCGAAGTGCGAGTAGTGGATCCTGATCTCGACCCGTTGTGTTGACGCAGCCGGGGTGCAGCCGGAGGCCAGCCCTGCCAGGAGCAACAGGATGAGGGCCGCAGACCGCACCCGGAGATGCCGCATGACTCAGCCGGCCAGCGGCCGGCCACCGCCGCCGTTGCGGCTCCCGACTGCCAGCAGCCAGGCGCCGCCCAACGGAATCGCGAACGAGACCGCCAGCAGGATCACCCACAGCGGCGTCCAGGAGGCCGGCGCGGGCAGCGGCCCGAACGGGGCGAAGCCGGCATCGCGCAGCGACGGCTTGCCCGCTCCCGAGGCGTCGATGGCCAGGTCGAACCGCAGGTTGGTCGCTGCGGCATCGATCTCCACTTTCGTCAGCCACGCATCCTGCGGGACCCATTCCATGCCCTTGTCGGTGCGCAGGTCGGTCAGCAGCTCGACGGAGGCGGCGTCGCTGTGCGCCAGCTTCAGGCCACCCTCGGCCAGTTTGCTGCCGGGCGCTGGAAGGAGCGCCGGGCGGTCATCGGTAAGCAGATAGACATCGGCCTGCACCGTCTCGGCCGCGCTCTTGCCCAGCGCCAGGATGCGCAGCGGAACCCAGGGGTTGTCGGTGGGGATGGTCAGGTGGACGGGCGTCCCGTCGCCGATCGCCTGGCCGCGCTCGGCGGCTGCATCGGCGTCGAAGGAGGCCGCCATGAAGATCGGCGACCGATTGGCGTAATAGGCCAGGACCTCGGGCGCGTCAGGCGGGAGCGCGAAGCCCTGCTCCTTGGCCCACACCCCGATCTCGGCGCCGCCACCCTTGAGGATGGTGATGTCGAGCGCATCGATGCGCACCTGTTGGAGCACCTGGGCGCGCGATTCGGCGGCGCCGGCTGCGAAGAACAGGTCGAAGTCCGGCGGGTTGGTCTCGCGAATCAGGCGCTGCAGCGTCCAGTCGCCTCCCTTCACCACGCTGGTCGGGGCGCCCGGCAGGGGGATGATGCTGCCGAAGGCACCGCCGCCGCCGGCGAACTCGAATGCGGTGATGTAATGCTCGACCCCGTCGTGATACCCCGCCAGCGTGGTCGTGCGCAGCAGGTTGACCGCGCCATTGGGGCCGATCAATCCGCCGCAGGCCAGGGTGGGCGCGGCGAGTGCAAGCGTGAAGGCAAGTGCGGCAAAGGGGGCTGTGAGGCGATGCATGGTGGGGTCCTCTGGTTCGGTTGCCCGGCAGGACGGCCCGGCGACTGCGAGAGTTCCGCGGAACTTCTGGGCCCACCGGACCGTCCGGAGGCCCATGAGACCCCTCGTTTCCGGGGTGCTGCTGTGCGCTCTGCTCTCCGCCTGCTCGGCCGCAACACAGAGCGCCTCCACCTCTTCGTCGCCTTCACCGCCGGCTTCGGCGAGCACGGTCGTCACGCTCCAGGTCGGCGACGAGCAGTACCGGATCCAGCTCACCGATCCGGCCGATATCGCGATCGCGCACCAGCTCCTCGCCGGCGAGGAAGCCCCGCGCATCCCCAACGGACTGATCGTGCGCGGCGATGACGGCGGGGTGAACACCGGCTATTCCTGGCACATCGACCCCGACACGCTGGAGTTCGCCGACTTCACCACCGAGGTATGCGACGGCCTGCCTTCCTACGTCGAGGACGGAACGCTCACCGGCGACTACTTCTGCCCCTGGAGCGCCGAGGTCATCGCGATCGACGAGTAGGCGTTCCATCCTCATCGAGCTGAGCGACCAGCGCCTTCGGTGCCACCGTGCGATAGCTCTCCTCGATCCAGGCCAGCAGCAGGTCCAGCGGCACGTCACCGGGAGGCCGAACCGTCACCCAGTTGCCCCGATCGAGCCCGTAGCCGGTCGGCACCGTGAACGGCATCGAGAGTGCCTCGTCGTTCGAGATCGGGAGCTTCACGCTGAAGCCGAAGGGCTCGTCACCATCGGTCGATCCGAAGAAGACGAACACCTTCTTGCCCACCTTGGCAACCGATTCACCCCACGGATGATCTTCCCAGGCTTCGGGGAGCGCAAAGGCGGCGCGGCGCAGCTCCGCGAGCAGGTCGGTGGCGGTCACTGGGGCGCTGTCGTCAGGCTTCGCGGAAGATCTTGTCGTGGTCCCTGACATGGTCCGCCACGGCCAGCGCCAGGTCGTCACCCGGCCCGGCGGCCTCCACCTTCTGGTGATCGACCTCCATCGACTCGACGGCCTGTTCCACGTTCGTGGTGTGGCCGGTGATGTGGATGCGGTCGCCCACTCGCAGCGTATCGGTGAGAGCGACGGCGGCCACCGAGAGGTGGCTGAAGTAGTGGGTGACGGTCCCGATCGCCTGTTCGGGGTCGTGTCCCTCGGACATCGGACTGCCTCCGAAGCTGATGAGGAGCCAAGCGTGCGCCCCCGATCGGGCGGGCGTCAAGGTGCCAGGGACGGGCCGCTAGCGGAACATGCGCTGCTGCTTGGCAAGCTCGAGGCGTGTCTCGCGAGCGTCCTCGGCGATCACCGTGGCGACCGGGTGGATGCGCTGTGCCACCACGTTCAGCACCTCGCCCTCGACCTGGAGGATCCCGTCAACGACCAGCAGCGGGTTGCGGTGCAGGATCGCGCGGTGCGCGGTGTAGACCTGCGGCCGCACCGTGACGTTGATCATGGCGGTCTCGTCCTCGAGCGCGATGAAGACGAAGTTCTTGGCGGTCATGGGGTGCTGGATGCTCACCGCCAGGCCTGCCAGCCGAATGCGTGACCGATTGCGCCGCTTCCCCGCATCCGCGATCGGCAGCACTCCCCGTTGGGTGAGCCGCTCCCGGAAGAGCTCCGCGGCATGGGCCGTCGGCGAGAGGCCCAGCTCCCGGTATTCGGCCGCCACCCGTTCGGCGAAGGACATCGGTGGCAGGGTCGCCCCGAGCTCGCGCTGCGCGTCGTCGGTGAGGCCCAGCGCGGGACGCGCGGGGTTGGCGTCGGCCAGGGTGCTGCGCAGCTGCCAGAGCAGCTCGCGGCGGGGCGCATCGGTCCAGTCGAACGCCCCGATGGCAATCAGCCGCTCCACCACCTGCTCGCCCGGCCCCGTCCGCGCCACGAAGTCGCGCACGCCCGTGTACGGACCGATGGCGCGCTCGGCCTCGAGCGTCTCGCGCGCCTTCTAGTCGATGCCCTTGACCTGTGGCATCCCAATCCGCCGCGCGGCCGTGGCGTGGGGCAGGTGCGAGACCTCGTGCTCCCAGCGCGAGGCATTGACGTCGACCGGCAGCACCCGCACGCCATGCCGCTTGGCGTCGCCCACGATCACGGCCGGCGAGTAGAAGCCCATCGGCTGGTTGTTGAGGACGCCGGCGTAGTAGTAGGCCGGATAGCGCTGCTTGAGCCAGGCGGTGTCGTACGTGATCTTGGCGAAGGCCGCGGCGTGGGCCCGCGCGAAGCCGAACTCGGCGAAGGCGCTGCAGCGGCGGAAGAGGTCCTCGCCGTCCTCCTCCGTGAGCCCGGTGCGCATCGCGCCGCTCACGAACCGGCCGCGCTCGGCCTGCATCTTGGCGTGGCTCCGGTGGGAGCCCATCGCCTTGCGGAAGATGTCGGCCTCGGTCGCGGTGTAGCCGCAGACCTCGATCGCCACCTGCATCACCTGCTCCTGGTAGAGGATCACGCCCAGGGTGTCGGAGAGGATCGGCTCGAGGGTCGGGTGGGCGTAGGTCACTTCTTCCTCGCCGGCGCGCCGCCGCAGGTACGGATGGACGGCATTGCCCTGCACCGGACCGGGACGGATGATCGCGACCTGGACCACGAGGTCCTCGAAGCGCTCCGGACGAGCCTTCGGCAGCGACTGCATCTGCGCGCGGCTCTCCACTTGGAACATGCCTACCGTGTCGGCACTGCTGATGCTGGCGTACACCGCGGGGTCGTCGTGCGGCAGCGTGTCGAGGTCGTGTCTCTCTCCGGTATCACGCTGGATGCGGTCGAGGGAGTCGGAGATGACGCCGAGGGTGCGGAGGCTTAGGAGGTCGATCTTCACCAGGCCGAGCTGCTCGATGTCCTCCTTGTCGTACTGGGTGACGACCCGATTGGGCATCGTGGCGCGCTCAATGGGCACGAGGTCGATGAGCGGGGTTCTTGTGACCAGCATTCCGCCGACGTGGATACCCAGGTGGCGCGGGAAGCCGTCGATCTCGGCGCAGAGCTGGAGAAGCCACTGCCATCGGTTCCTCGGGGAGTGGTCGGCGGGGAAGTGCGCGGCGCTCGCGGGCATGGCGTCCGAGATATCGCCACTAGTGCTATTGAGCGCCCTTATCCCGGACAACGACTCCCCGACGTGCCCTGAAGCCTCTCCTGGGACGCGTGAAGTCATAGATTTGCGCAGTTCCTGCGTCTCCAGCAGCGACTCGGCAGTGTCTGCCGGGACCGTTTCGTGTTCCGCTACCACTAGCAGCGATACGCCGTTCGGTAGCGGCGCGGGTTCGGCGACACCACGCTCCGGCACGACCCGGGGACGCCGCCGATCTTCAATCAGCATCCCGCTCTCAGGGTCCACGCGCACCAGCTTCGGGCGCCCGCTCGACGGTCCCGGCGAGCCGTTGTCGCGCGTCGGCAGCTTCAGCTCCCCGCCGGCGAGCTCCCCGGATCGCGCGTAGCGCTTCGTGGTCTCCGACTCGTGCTTCACCGTTGTGACCGATGCGTCGAGCACGCGCGCGCGCTTCGGCGGGACCCACCCGCCCTCGCTGGGTGGCCGCGGATCGAGCGTCGGCCGCGGCCGCCCATTCCACGAAGAGTCGGACTCGCGGCCAACGAACGCTGATCCGCGCCCGTCGCGTCCGGGCGGCACGGCCGCATCGGTCATGTCGATCCCGAGCTCGCTGAACAGCCAACCGAACGAGCCGTCCAGCGCCAGGTCGCGCGCGACGTCGGTGGCATCGCGCGTGTCGAGCGCCTTGGCCAGCGCATCGATGCCCTCGAGCGGGAAGCCGAGCGTCTTGGCCACCTCGCGCACAGCAGAACGAGCCCGGTACGTGACGACGGTGCAGACCATGGCGGCGTGATCGGTGCCGTACTTCGTGTAGAGGTACCCAATCACCTCTTCGCGCCGGTTGACGTCGAAGTCGATGTCGATGTCGGGCAGCGCGCGCGCCTCGTTGATGAAGCGCTCGAAGAGCAGCTTGTGCTCGATCGGATCGACCTTGGTGATGCCCAGGCAGTAGGCCACGA
>JBKKBV010000077.1:0-4396 GCA_046713375.1 Candidatus Limnocylindria bacterium | reverse complement strand
CGAGGTGCTCCGGCTTGAAGTAGTCGTGCCAGAGGACGTCGAGGTGGTGCTTGACGAGCTCGGCGCGCTCCTCCTTGTTGTGGATGCAGCGATTCCGGAAGAGCGGGTCCTCGCTGGCATCGTACTTCTCGATGATGCGCAGGCACGACTCGGCCTCGATGCGGGCCTGTTCGGGGTCGTAGATGCCGCAGGGGACGTCGCAGTGGGCGTCGACGATGCGCGACGGGCGCAGGAGGGAACTGATGGTCAGCATGAGACTCCTCAGCTAGCGAATCTTGCGTGGACGGACAGTGTACGCAGCCGTTCGAACCGGTTCATGTCCGTGGGTTGATGAGAGGTTTCAGCTTCCCATCATCATCCCGCCATCGACGCCCAGCACCTGCCCGGTGACGTAGCGCGACTCATCCGAAGCAAAGTAGACCGCCGCGGCGGCGACATCTTCCACCGAGCCGATGTACCCCAGCGGGGTGCTGTTGATGACGAAATCGCGGGCTGCCTCAGGGATGTCGGCAGTCAGCTCAGTCTGGATCAGGCCGGGCGCGATGGCGTTGCAGGTGATCCCGCGGCTCGCCAGCTCGCGGGCCACCGACTTGGTGAGGCCGATCAGCCCTGCCTTGGCACTCGCGTAGTTGGCCTGCCCGACGTTGCCCATCCGGCCAGCCACGCTGCTCATGTTGATGATCCGACCCGATCGGGCCCTGAGCATCGGCCGGGCGATGGCGCGCGTCATCCAGAAGGGGCCGGACAGGTTGGTGTTGATGACCGACTCCCACTCGTCGGCGTCCATCCGCATCAGCAGGTTGTCGCGCGTGATGCCTGCGTTGTTGACGAGGATGTCGACCTTGCCGAACTCGTCGATCGCCGCCTTGACGATCGCCTCGCACGCCTCGCGGCCCGCGCTGGTGTCGCCCTGGATGGCGATCGCGGCGCGGCCGATGGATCGTATCTGGGTGACCACCTCAGCCGCAGCCTCGGCGTTGCCCCGGTAGTTCACCCCCACGTCGGCCCCCTGCTGGGCGAGGGCGGAAGCAATGGCACGGCCAAGGCCGCGGCTCCCACCGGTGACCAGCGCCACCTTGTCGGTCAGGTCGAACATCAGCCGGCGACCGCGAGCTGGGGCTCGGCGATGCGCGGCATGCCGAGGCGCGTCTGCTCGCCCGGTGCCAGGAAGGCGCGGGCGGGATCCGCGGTCCACTCGACCACCGCCGCGCCCGCCGTATAGCCGGCGCCGAAGGCGACCATCAGGATCTTGTCGCCGGGCTTCACGCGACCGGCTGCGATGGCCTCGACCAGGGCCATCGGCACCGATGCCGCGCTCGTGTTCCCGTACTTCTCGATATTGATGTAGAGCTTCTCATCTGGGATCTGGAGCTGGCGCTGGACGTGCTCGATGATGCGCAGGTTGGCCTGGTGGAAGACGAACTGGTCAACCTCGCCGACGGTGATGCCGGCGTCGCGCAGTGCGGCGACCGCCGATTCGGCAAGCTGGCGGGTGGCGTACTTGTAGACATCGCGCCCGGCCATCTGGATGAAGTGCTTGCCCTCGGCGCTGGTCTGGGGCGAGGCGGGGCAGACGGAACCGCCGGCCGGCACGATGATCCCCTCGTAGCCGGTACCGTCGCTGTACAGGTTGAAGCCGATGAGCCCGCCGGGCTGCTCGGAGGCCTGGAGCAGCACGGCGCCCGCCCCGTCGCCGAACAGGACGCAGGTGTTGCGGTCGCTCCAGTTCAGGAATCGGCTCAGGACCTCGACGCCGATGACCAGGACGTTGCGGTACATGCCGCTCTGGATGAAGCTGCTCCCGGTGGCGAGCCCGTAGAGGAAGCCGGAGCAGGCCGCCTGCAGGTCGAACCCCGCCGCACGGGTGGCGCCAAGGGCCGTTGCCACCGTCACCGAGGTGGCGGGCAGCGGATAGTCGGGCGAGCAGGTCGCCACGATCACCAGGTCGACCTCGGTCGGGTCGACGCCCGCCACCGCCAGCGCATCGCGCGCAGCGTGGACGCTGAGGATGGTGGTGTTCTCGTCGTCGGCGGCGATGCGTCGTTCGCGGATCCCGGTCCGCGACACGATCCACTCGTCCGACGTGTCGACCATCTTCGCCAGGTCGTCATTGGTCATGACGCGCGATGGCGCATACATCCCCCACCCGGTGATCACGGCGTTCGGCGCCATCAGTCCTCCTCCTGCGATCCTATGGTCAACGGGGGTCGATCTCGACGAGTGGCTGCTGGCGCTTGACCAGCGTCCCGCGCTCGACGAGGAGGCGGACCACCTTGCCGGCCACGTCTGATTTGATCTCGTTGAACAGCTTCATTGCCTCGATCAGGCCGACCACCGCGCCGGCACCGATCTCGTCCCCCTCCTGGACGTACGGGCGCGCCCCCGGCGATGGCGATGCATACCAGACACCGGTCAGCGGTGCAGTCACGAAGCGCATCCCCGCCGCCGGCTCGCCATACGGCGTGAGCGTACCGGCGGCTGGGGCAGGCACGCCGCCGCTCGCCGCCGGCGCTGGCGCGGCAGGTTGGGCCGGCTGCGGCCGTACAAGGCGAACGACCAGGCCTCCTGCCTCGACCTCGAGCTCGTCAAGCCCGCTCGTTCCGAAGCCGGGCGCCAGGAGATCAATCGCGGCCAGCACCTGCTGCGACCGGGCGTCATCGGCTGGGGCGTCATCGGCGCTCACGCCACATACCGCTTGAAGATGAGGGTCGCGTTGTGCCCGCCGAAGCCAAACGAGTTGCTCATGGCGGTGTCGATGGCCACCTCGCGCGCGACGTTCGGGACGTAGTCGAGGTCGCAGTCGGGGTCCGGATTCTCGTAGTTGATCGTCGGCGGCAGGATCCCGTTCTCGATCGCCAGGATGCAGGCGATCGCCTCGATCCCACCTCCCGCACCCAGCAGGTGGCCGGTCATGCTCTTGGTGCTGCTGACCGGAACGGCATGGGCGCCCTCGCCGAAGACCGTCTTGATCGCCGCCGTCTCCGCCTTGTCATTGGGCACCGTGCTGGTCCCGTGCGCGTTGATGTAGCCGATCTCGTCGGTCTTGAGGCCCGCATCGGCAAGGGCCAGGGCCATGGATGCCACCGCGCCCCGGCCGCCGGGAGCGGGCAGGGTTATGTGTGACGCATCGTCGGTGGCGGCGTAGCCGACCAGCTCGCCATGGATGCGAGCACCCCGGGCCACGGCGTGCTCCAGAGCCTCGAGGAGGAGGACCCCGGCGCCATCGGCCATGACAAAGCCGTCGCGCTCGGCGTCGAACGGGCGCGACGCCCTCTGCGGCGCATCGTTGCGCGTGGAGAGGGCGCGCATGGCGGCGAAGGCGGCAACCGGGATCTCGCCGATCCCCGATTCGGCGCCCCCCGCGATCATCACCTCCGCGTCCCCGCGCCGAAGGATGTTGAGCGCGTCGCCGATGGCGTGGTTGCTGCTGCTGCAGGCGCTGACCGTCGCGTAGTTCGGCCCGCGGGCGTTCGCGTTGATGGCCACGAAACCCGCCCCCATGTCCGGGATGAGGGAGGTCACAAGGAACGGCCCGACACGCTCGACCCCAAGGTCATGCGCCTCGATCACGTCGCGGATCATGGTGTTGATCCCACCGATCCCTGAGCCGATGATCACGCCGGTCCCCTCGGCCAGCGACTCGTCCATGATCGGGTTGGGGAGGCCGGCGTCGGCCAGTGCCTCGACCGATGCGGCCCAGGCGAGATGCACGTAGCGATCGTGCCGGCGGATCTCCTTTTTGGCCATCACCAGCGCGGGCTGGAAGTCCTTCACCTCGCCGGCGATCTTGACGTCGAGCCGCGACGGATCGAAGGCGGTGATGCAGTCGATCCCGCTTCGCCCCGCGACCAGCGATGCCCAGTACGACGGCACGTCGTTCCCGATTGGGGTCACGGCGCCCATGCCGGTCACCACCACTCGTCGCTCGCCGCGCTCCGTGGAGCTGGGTCGCTGCCAGCGGTCGGTCACCGTGGCGCACCCCCGGCGATCGACTGGTCGCGCGGAATCACGAAGGAGATGGTCGCCTCGACCGCCACCTCGCCGTCCACGCTGGCCACCGCCCGCGCGCGACCGAACATGCCGCGCAGCTTCTCGAGCTCGACCTTGAGGAGGAGCTGGTCGCCGGGAACGACCGTGCGCCGGAAGCGGCATTCGTCGATGCCCGCGAACAGCACGAGCTTGCCGCGATATTCCGGCAGGGAGAGGACGGCGACCGCGCCCGCCTGGGCCAGCGCCTCGACCATCAGCACGCCGGGCATGATCGGCCGGTCCGGGAAGTGGCCGGTGAACTGCGGCTCATTGGCGGTCACGCTCTTCATCGCCACCACGCGCTTGCCTGGCTCCAGCTCGACCACGCGATCGATGAGGAGGAACGGGTAGCGATGCGGGATGATGC
>JBKKBV010000076.1:0-3559 GCA_046713375.1 Candidatus Limnocylindria bacterium | reverse complement strand
CCACGATCCGCGCCGCGCGGAAGAGGGCCGCCTCGTACTGGAACATGATGTGGCGCAGGTCGTCGTAGAAGCCGTTCTCGCGCATCATCCGCTCCGCGTAGAGGGCCCAGCCCTCCGCGAAGTAGCTTGTCCCGAAGACCTGCCGCACGGCGGATGGGTTGAGCTTGGCCATGACGAGATGCCAGTGGTGCCCCGGATAGGCCTCGTGCACCGCGGTGGACGGGATGCTGGGGTATGAGTTCGACTCCAGGCGCTTGGCGATCTCGTCCTCGCTCGCCTCGTCGGGCGGGTACGGGACGAAGAAATGGCCGTGCATGGACGACGAGAAGGGGGGCGGATCCTGGTACGAGGCGACCGCCAGGACAGGCCGCTGGAAGGGCGGTGAGGGCTCGACCGTGCACTCCTCGCCCGGCGGGAAGCTGACAAGACCGCGCTCGACCAGGAAGGCGCGGGCCTTCGCCGTCCACTCCTCGTAACCGACCCGCATTGCCTCGGGGGTGAGCGGCCGATCCTTGTTCAGCTCCAGCAGGACCGTATGCCAGTCCTCGTGACCGGCGAGCTCCTGCGCGCCGCGTCGAAGATCGGCGCTGATCTCTTCGAGCTGCCCGCGCGCCCGCTCGCGCAGTGCACGCGCGTCGAAGTCGAAGAGCTCCGCGCGCTGCAGGATGCCGTTGTAGCGCTCCTCTCCGAATGCCCAGTCTCCGGTCGCGTTCGGCTCCATCTCCTCGAGGAAGGTGGCGTAAGCCTCGAGCGCGCCAGCGGCGACCGCGCCGGCAGCCGCCAGCTCGGGCCGGTTGGACTCCTCCACCTGGGTCAAGACCAGCTCGCGACAGTAGCGCGCCCCGGCGCGAGCCTGGTTGACGGCGCGCTTCAGGAGCAGCGCGGGGACCAGCTCCGGTCGCAGGTTGGTGCGTCCGGCCTCCAGCTGGGCGGGGATCCCGCGCAGGCGACCGATGGCGCTGCGCACCAGCTCGGCCTCCGGGCGGAGCCGATGCAGGAATAGGATGAAGACGCCATCGAGCCCGGGATTCATGTAGGCATCCGGGTTGCGCCGCCAGATCTCCCACTCGTCGTAGATCGCACGCTCCGTGAGGCTGGCAACCAGCAGGTCACGGTCGATCGCCTCGTCGAAAGTCAAATCCGCCGGGTCGACGTCTCCGAAACGGACGAGCCATTCGTCGTCCGAGCGGCGGCGACGCTCGAAGGCATCGGCCGAGAGGTCGTCGAGCAGGTCGTCATAGGCGGCCAGTCCCAGGGCGCTGGCCTGCACCGGGTGCTCGGCGTGGTACTCGCCCAGGAACTCGGCCGCGAGGTCGGAGAATGAGGACAAGGTCGTGTACTCCTGAATTCGCGGGCGGCGCGAACCGCGCGCATTGGGCTGACAACAGCAACCGGCGTCCGCGGTGCCGCGCTGCCGGTCAAGCGAAGCGTATCAGCCCTGAGCCCCCCTCGGCGCATGCCGGCGCGTCACTGCGGTCGGCTATCCTTCACGGCCGATGGGTGCCACCGAGACCGTTGACCTCTTCATGGAGCTGATCAACGACGACCGACGCGAGGATGCGATCGCGCTCTTCGCCGAGCACGCCGTGCTGGGCATCTCCGTCCCCGGCTCCGACGAGCGGACCAACCTGCGTGGCCGCGATAAGGTCGGCGGCTGGTTCGTGCGCGCGGGGGACGGCTTCCGGATGTACGCGAACGATGGGCGCAGCATGGGCGCCAGCTACATCGCCGACGTGACGGTCATGCGTCCCGGCGCTCCCTCGATGCATGTCGAGGCCAACTTCCGGGTCGAGGGGGCCCACATCGTGAGCCTCTTCCTGCAACCGCTCTAGCTCCGGCTAGGGCTTGCCGCGGCCCTTGCCCTTCCCGCTCCCGTTGTCGCCGTTTCCTCCGCCGCCGCCTGCCTGCTGGGTCGCTCCGCACCCCTCGATGAGGCCCGCCACCTGATCTTCCGCATCGGGCTGGGAGAGGCCTTCGATCTCGGCGGGGTCGAGCGTTGCCCCGCACGCATCGGCGTAATCGGCCATCAGCTTCGCGGCCCACTCGGGCGTCGGCGTCGAGCTGGGGAGCCCAGGAGCGCCCACGGCGGGGGTCCCGGGGCCAAGCATCGCCATGACCAGCAGGACCGCCACGAACAGGCCGATGGCGCCCGCGACGAGCGGCATTCCCCGACGCCACCAGGAGACCACCCTCTCCTCGAGGGGAATCGGATCCGCCGTCTCGGGGATGGTGGCCGGGACAACGACTGGGATCGCCCGCGTCTCAGCATCGCGTTCGGCCGGTTTCATGCTCGCGAAGGAGCGCAGCGTGGCGGCGACCAGGCCAGCATCCGGCGGCCGCTGCGATGGGCTATTTGAGAGGCAGGCGCGCGTGAGCTCCACGACGTCGGGGTCGAGTCCGGGCATTGCCGGCGGTCCGGCGGCGTGGGCCTCGGAGAGGGGGAGCGGCGCCATCGCCGCGAATGGTGGCTGGCCGGTGAGCATCTCGAACAGGACGGAGCCCAGTCCGAAGATATCGGTTCGGGGTCCGACCTCCGTGCCAGCCAGCTGCTCGGGGGCAATGTAGGCAGGCGTCCCGACCACCATGCCGGTCTGCGTCAGCCGCTCGGCGTCCTGCTCCAGCGAGTGGGCGATGCCGAAATCGGCAAGGTGCGCATGACCGTCGCGGTCGAGCAGGATGTTGGACGGCTTCACGTCGCGATGGATGATCCCGTGGTAGTGCGCCTCGGCCAATGCCTCCGCGACCTCGGCGCCGATGGCCACGGCCGCGCGAGGCGGGAGCGCGCCATCCCGCGCCAGCCGCACGTTGAGCGACTCGCCTTCGATCAGCTCCATGATCAGCGCCGGCGTCTCGCCCTCCGCCAGGACGTCGTACGTCTTCACGATCGCCGGGTGCTCCAGGGATGCCGCCAACCTCCCCTCGGCGGCCAGCCGCAGCCGCGCCCGCTCGTCCGGCACCAGGTGCGGATGCAGCAGCTTCACCGCGACGGGGCGATCAAGCTCCTCGTCGCGTCCGCGCCAGACATCCGCGCTGCCGCCCCGAGCGATCCGCTCCTCCAGCAGGTAGCGGCCAGCGATCCGAGCGGGCAGACTCGTTTCGGTCATCTCAGGCGGTCAATGGTGCCCGCGAGCGGTTGCTTCGCGCGTGGCACCGAGCGCGCCGAACCTTTCAGAGCGCTAACACCGGTGCGTCCTGTCAACGCCGACCTAGGGAAAGAGGTCCAGCTCCCGGGCCATGACCAGGGCAGCGGCTCCGCTCTCGCCGGCCTGGTATTCGTAGCCGCGCACGACCACCACCGGCCGCTGCGCCACTTTACCGCCGGCTAGGTCCGCCGCTGAGGCAAGCTCGTCCGCCACCGCCACGACCGTCGAGTGCATGATCCGACCCTGGGCATCGGGCGTCCCGCGCAGGTCGAGCAGAGGCTCCAGCCCTGCCGACCCGATCGCCACGTTGACGATCCCGTTGCGCCACGGCCGCCCGAACGAGTCGCTGATGATGACCGCGGGGCGGACGCCCGACAGCTCGCCCAACCTCTCGCGAAGCGCCCGCGCCGAGGCGT
>JBKKBV010000075.1:0-7807 GCA_046713375.1 Candidatus Limnocylindria bacterium | reverse complement strand
ACCTGGCGCTCGTCGTTGGCGTCATGGGGGTCGTCATCATCGGCCTGATGGTCGTGGCGATCGTGCTGTCACGGCGCGTCCGGCGGGCCGCCAACTCGTACGGGTCCCTCGTCAGCGACAACCAGGGCGGGTCGCTTCAGCAGCTGCTCGACAGCCATCTCGGCAAGGTCATCGAGGTCGGGACCAAGATGGAGGAGCTTTCGGATCTGTATCAGACTCTCGAGGTCCGATCGAAGGGGAGCCTGCAGCATGTCGGGATCGTGCGCTTCAACCCGTTCGAGGACACCGGCTCCGATCAGAGCTTCGCGATCGCCCTGCTCGACGACCGTCGCGACGGGATCGTGCTGAGCAGCCTGCACGGGCGCGGGCAGACGCGGGTCTTTGCCAAGCCGGTCGAGGGCGGCGAGTCGACGCACCAGCTCTCCGACGAGGAGGCGCAGGCGATACGCATCGCGGTCGACGGGCGCCCGGCTCCCAGCGCCGGCTGAGACCATCACGCCGTGGGCGATGGACCGATCGATCCCGTCCAGCGACGGCTCGCTGAACGCCGCCTCCTCAGCGCGATGCGCCGGCACCAGCGCAGGTCGCCGCTGCGTCCCGACGTTCGCATTGACACGCTTGTCGACGAGGTGCGTGCCGGCGAGCATGGCCGCGTTTCCACCCATCGGGGCCGCCAGCCTCTGACGCTCAACGACCGGGAGCTGCGCTTGGTCGTTGATGGCACGGTCGCCGCCGGCGCGTTGCTGCGAACTGGCCACCGGGTGCAGCTGCCCGAGGCGGGTCACTCCCTCGATCCGATCATGCGTGAGCGGGTGGACGAGCTGCTGGCGACGCTTGCTGCGGGTGGCGCAACGCCCCCAGCGGCCGACGGAGTGGCCACCCGGCTTGGGATCGCATCCGCCCTCGTCGATCAGTTGCGGGCTGCCGGTGAGCTGGTCTCGGTGGCTCCGAGAATCGACTATCCGCGGGAGGCATGGCTTGAGATCGCGCGTGGCGTCGATGATCTCGCGGCCGGCCGCACCCCGTCCGTTCGCCAGGTGCGGGACGGGCTGGGGACCACCCGGCGTCACGCCGAGGCGATCCTTCAACACTGGAACCAATCGCGCGACAGACGAGGTGTCGAATAAGCGAGCGATAACCGTCCGGTGAATGGCACACAGGCTACCATCGGGGAGATGCCAGCGGTGGTGCCGTCCCCGAACCAGACCCCGATCTTCGAGGAGCTGGTCGCCCCACCGCGACCACCTCGGCCGCACCTCCGCATCCAGCCGCCCCTGCTCGCGGACCTGACGCCGCGTCAACGCAAGGCCGTGACGCATGGGGAGGGGCCGCTCCTGATAGTGGCCGGGGCGGGGACCGGCAAGACGACGGTCATCACGCGCCGGATTGCCTGGCTGATCGCAGAAAAGCTGGCCAAGCCCTCGGAGATCCTGGCGCTCACCTTCACCGACCGAGCAGCGCTCGAGATGACCGAGCGCGTCGACCGCCTCGTCCCCTACGGATTCACCGACACGGTCATCAGCACTTTCCACGCCTGGGGCGATCGGCTCCTTCGCGACCACGCCATGGAGGCCGGCCTCTCCGATCGGTCGACGGTCCTGTCGAAGGCAGAGCAGGTGATCTTCCTGCGGGAGCACCTCTTCAACCTCCCCCTGGACCGATACCGCCCCCTCGGCGACCCGACTCGCTTCCTGCACGCGCTGGTGACCCTGATCAGCCGCGCACGGGACGAGGACGTCGCCCCGCCCGAATACACCGCACTTGCCGAGCGGCTCGTCGTCGCCGCGGCGGCGACTCCGGACGACGCGGCGCTGGCCGAGACGGCGAGCCAGCAAGCTGAGCTGGCGGCGTGCTACGCCGCCTACGAGGAGCTGATGCGGCGCACCGACCGGATCGACTTCGGGGACCAGGTCGGCCTGGCCCTTCGCCTGCTGCGAGAGCATCCGGCCATCCTCGAGTCCGAGCGCCGGCGCTATCGGTACATCCTGGTCGACGAGTTCCAGGACACGAACCACGCCCAGTTCGAGCTGGTCAAGCTGCTGGCCGGTTCACCCTCCGCCAACCTGACGGTGGTGGGGGACGACGACCAGAGCATCTATCGCTTCCGCGGCGCCGCACTCTCCAACATCCTGGGATTCCGAGAGGCCTTCCCATCCGCGCCCAACGTGGTGCTGATCGATAACTTCCGCAGCCGTCAGCCGATCCTGGAGGCGGCCTACCGCCTCATCCGGCACAACGACCCGGATCGGCTCGAGGCGCGCGAAGGGCTCGACAAGCGGCTGGTGGCGCGGGCCCATGGACGGCGCAACCGGGGAGCCGAGTCGGGCATCGAGCTGCTCTCCTTCGACACCGGATCCGACGAGGCCGATGCCGTGGCCGAACGGATCGCCGCCTCGCTGCGGGCCGGCCGGCGCGCGGGCGATCACGCCATACTGGTCCGCACCAACCGCGATGCGGACCCGATCCTGCGATCGCTCAATATGGCGCGGGTGCCGTGGCGCTTCGCTGGCACCGCCGGCCTCTACCGCCAGCCGGAGGTGCGCCTGCTGGTCAGCTTCCTGCGGGCGGTCAACGACCCCGGGGACTCGGTCAGCTGCTACGACCTGGCCACTTCGGAGATGTTCGGGCTCGATCCGCGGGACGTGACCCTCGCCCTCAATTCGGCCTCACGACGCCGTACCAGCCTCGAGACTGCGCTCCGCTCGGCGGCCGCGGATCCGGGGCAGGCCCCGTTCGGCAAGCGACCGCTCGAGGTCGTGGGGCGGCTCCTCGCGAGCCTTGACCAGCACCGCGGCATGAGCGTCGAGCGCACCACCGGAGAGCTGCTCTATCACTTCATCACGTCTTCGGGCTGGCTCGGCCGCCTCGCCGCCGAGGCGCGCCAGAGCGGCGACGAGCGGCTCGCCAACGTCGCCCGTTTTTTCGAGATCGTCAGGCGTCAATCGTCGCTGCTGCGCGACGACCGCCTGCCGTTCCTGGTCGCCCAGCTGGACACGCTGATCGAGGCGGGGGACGACCCTTCCACCGCCGACGTGGCGGCCGACGACGGGGACGCGGTCCACGTCCTGACCTACCACCGGGCCAAGGGGCTCGAATTCCCGACCGTGATCATGCTGGGGCTGGTTGACGACCGCTTCCCGACCAGATCCCGTGGCGATCCGCTCCCCTTCCCCGTCGAGCTGGTGCGCGAGACGGTGCCGGAGGGCGACCACCACCTGGCCGAGGAGCGACGCCTCTTCTACGTGGGGATGACCCGCGCCAAGGTGGAGCTGGTGCTCACGTGGGCGCGCGACTACGGGGGACGCAGCGCGCGGCGGATGAGCCAGTTCGTGCTCGAGGCGCTCGACCTCCCTCCCGCCACCCCGGTCGAAGCGCTGCGGCCGTCGGTCGCTGAACGACTGGCGCGCAACCAGCACCCGGTCCGGCAGCCCACGGCAGCCGCCACGCCCACGCTCGGCGACAAGCTGCTGACGCTGAGCTACGGGCAGGTCAGCGACTACCTCGAATGCCCTGCCAAGTACCGCTTCGGCCACCTCATCCGGATTCCGACCCCGGTCTCGCACCAGATGGTCTATGGGCGGGCGCTGCATGCCGCCGTGCAGGCGTTCCACCGCCGACAGATGGCAAACCGGCCGATGGCGTTGGCGGAGCTCCACGCTGAGCTCGACGCTGCCTGGGAGTCCATCGGCTTCCTGACGCGCGATCACGAGGAGGCACGCCGGACGGCGGCGCGGGAGGCCCTCGAGCGTTTCTGGCAGGCGCAGCAGACCGATCCCGCCACGCCGACAGGTGTCGAGCTCGAATTCGCGGTGCCGTTCGGGCCCGACCGGGTTCGCGGCCGCTACGATCGGGTGGATACCGATGCCAGCGGGCGAGTCACCATCGTCGACTACAAGTCGAGCGATGTGCGGGATGCGGCGACGGCGTCGCGGCGCGCTCGCGAGTCTCTCCAGCTGGCGATCTACGGCTCGGCTTGGGAGGCTCAGCATGGGCGTCCCCCTGACGACCTCGTGCTCCACTTCCTGGAGTCGGGGATCGAGGGGCACAGCGCGCCAAGCCCGAAGCGCCTGGCGGGCGCAGCGGAACAGGTCGCCACGGCCGCCGCAGGGATCCGCGCCGGAAGCTTCAAGGCGAACCCGTCTCCCACCCGCTGCGGGTACTGTCCCTACCGTGAGATCTGCCCCGACGCGATCCGATGACCTCCCGATCCCGCATCGCCGTTGCTGCGCTGGTTCTGCTCGCCGTGCTCGGCACGGTGGTGCTGGTGGCGTTTGCCGAGAACTCGTGTGCCGGGGATCTGCCGGGTCGGCTCTGCCCCGATGCGGGCGCCAATCGCGTCGTGGTGGTTGCGCTGGCGGCCGCGTCCGCGGGCGTGGCGGTGATGCCGTTTGCCTTTCTGGCCGAGTTCGCGGTACGGCGCCGGATCATCTATCGCGGAGCATGGGGCCGCGCCACGCGGCGAGGGCTGCTGGTGGCAGCCACCATCGCTGCGATCGCCGGCCTGCGTCTCGGTGGCGCCCTGTCGGTCCCGGTCGCGCTGTTCGTGATCAGCCTGGCGGTGGCGGTGGAGTGGGTCGCGCTTCGTCGCTTCGACCTGCCCTAGGCCGGGGAGCGGCGTGAGCGCCGACATCTTCGGCTCGCAACCGGCGGACGAGGACAGGCTGGCGGAGCTGTACGACCTCGAGCACGACGACCTGGTCGACGATCTGCCCTTCTACCGCGAGCTGGCGCGACGGACCGCTGGCCCGATCCTCGATCTGGGATGCGGATCCGGGCGCCTCTTCACGACCCTGCTCGACGGCGGAGCACCCCGCGTCCTGGGGATGGATGGATCGGCTGCGCTTGTGCGACGGGCCGAGGCGAGGATCGCCGGCGACGAGCGGCTCGCCGAGGCAGCGCGCGACGGCCGCCTGTCAGTCATGCGGGGCGATGTGCGGGCCATCTCGACCCTCAACATTCGCGAGCGGTTCGACCTGGCGGTCGCTGTCGGCGTGCTCCCGCACCTCGACGGCCCAGAGGACGCGCTCCGGCTCCTGGGCGGCGTCAGGTCGGTCCTGGCCAGGGGCGGCCGGCTCGTCATCGACGACCTCGGACCAGCGGAGATGCCAGTCCGCGACATGCCGCTGTCGATCGACTGGCGACGAGAGATCGATGGCCGCGAGGTGGTTCGGCGCAGTGAATTAGTGCGGCGAGAATCGCCTGAGGGGCTCCGCGTCGCCTTCTCCACGATCGCGGATGCAGTACAACCCGATGGTACGATAGCGCGACTTCCTGCAAGTCATCGGCTCTGGTATCCATCTCCTGAGGCGCTTTCCGCGCTTGTCAAGCAGGCGGGGATGGTGGTCGAGTTGAGCTACGGCTCACACGACCTCGAGCCGCTTGGAGACGGGAGCGGGCGCCGGATCTACGTCGTCGCGTACGAACCCGCGACGGCCCCGACGCACGAGGTGAAGGTTGGCTGAGCAGATCAGGCTGCTGGTGATCGAGGACGTTCCGCAGGTGGCGATGCACATGCGGTCGCTGCTGCAGGCCCAGTCGCAGATCAAGATGCTCGACGTCATCACCTCCGGTGAGCAGGCCATGTCGGCCGTCAGCGAGCTGCGCCCGGACGTCCTCATCGTCGACGCCCTCTTGCAGGGCCGCATCTCTGGCATGCAGGTGGCCGAACAGGTCCGCCGCGCGGAGCCGACCGTGTCGGTGATCGTGCTGACCGTGCCGCAGAACCCGGTCACCGAGGATCCTGCGGCCGGGATCGACGCGGTGCTCAGGATGCCGTTCTCGGGCTTCGACCTGACGACCATGGTCCGCAAGGTGCATGAGCAGAGCAACGTCACCGGAGGCCACAACGCCTCGACCATGATCAGCCTCTTCTCGCCGAAGGGCGGGGTGGGACGGACGACGTTGGCTCTCAACCTGGCCGTGGCGCTGGGTGCCGACCATCGGATCTGCCTGATCGACGGCTCGCTGCAGTTCAGCGACCTGCGAGGACTGCTGCGCGCGCCGGCGAGCGCGCCCTCGATCATGAACCTGCCGACCGACCGCATCCGCGACACGGATCTGGCCGAGGTGCTGTGGAAGGACCCCTCCGGGATCGAGGTTCTGCTCGCGCCGCCGAGGATCGAGATGGCCGAGATGGTCACCGTGCGCGACATCGAAAAGGCGCTCTCGATCATCCGCCAGGTCTACGAAGTGATCGTGGTCGACACGCGCGCCTCGATGTCGGATGACGTGCTCGCCTTCCTCGATGCGTCCGACCTGATCCTCGAGGTGCTGGCCTACGACAGCATGGCGATTCGCGCGCTGGCGATGGCCGACGAGGCGTTTGCTGCGATCGGTTATGCGCCGCACAAGCTCGAGACCGTCCTGAACCGATCGGACTCCAGCGGCGGCTTCAGCAAGGCAGACGTCGAGGAAGCGCTCAATCGCAAGATCGACCACGAAGTCGTCTCCGACGGGAAGTTGGTGATCGCCGCCAACAACGAGGGTGTTCCCTTCGTCCTTGCCAACCCCGATGCGCAGGTCTCGCAGGGGGTTCGGGCGATGGCCGCCTCCCTCGCGGCGCGGCTGCCCGGGAGCGTCCCCGTCCTCGCGCGCCGCTGACCGTCGCGGTGGGGCTCCAGACCGACCCCCGGCCGATCGGCGTCTTCGACTCTGGCGTCGGCGGTCTGACCGTTCTCGCCGAGCTTCGTCGGCGCCTGCCCGCCGAATCGACGATCTACCTGGGCGACAACGCTCGCGCCCCATACGGCCCGCGCAGCGCCGACGAAGTGCGCGCCTTCACCCTCGAGTCGGTCGCCTGGTTGCTGGCACAGGACGTGAAGCTGCTGGTCCTTGCCTGCAATACGGCCACCGCCCAGGCGCTGCCGCTGGTCCGCGCTGTGGCGTCCGTGCCCGTCCTTGGCGTGGTGCGGCCGGGTGCCCTGGCGGCCGCGGCCTCCACGCGAGTCGGGCACGTCGGCGTGATCGCAACGGCCGGAACGGTCGAGTCGGGCGCCTATGTCGCCGCGATCGGCGAGGCGGATCCCGCCCTGGTCGTGACGCAGCAGGCCTGCCCCGAGCTGGTCCCGATGGTGGAGGCGGGCCAGCTCAGCGGCCCGGTCGCCGAGGCCACGGTCAGCGGCTACCTGGGCGAGCTGTTCGGCGCGGACCAACGAATTGACACGCTGCTGCTGGGCTGCACCCACTATCCACTGCTGCGACCGCTGATCGAGGAGGTGGCCGGGCCGCAGGTGGCGGTCGTCGATTCGGCGTTCACCACGGCGCTCGCCACCGAGGACCTGCTCGACGCCCTGGGCGCGCGCAGCGGACGGCTCGGCCCGGGTGCCAACCGGATCGTGACCACCGGGAGTGTCGCGAACTTCACTGCCGTGGCGGGAACGGTCTTCGGCGAGGCGCTTCCCTCGGTTGAGCAGGCGGTACTGGCAGCCGTCTAGACTCCCCGCATGTCACGCAGCGCAAGCCGGATCGGGATGGGGATCGTCGTCGGGGGATTGCTGGCCATGGGCGCCACGGCCGTGCAGCGTGAGCTGCTGCGCCGCGCCGGGACGCGACTCATTGACTGGGAGTCGGTTCGGCGCATCGCGCGCCGCCGGCTTGGGGCGGAAGGCGCCGGCCTGAGCGCGGCCGACCGTTCCGCAGCGGAGGCGTTCTACCGCGCCGAGCTCCTGCGGATCGAGCCGGTCGTGGCCGAGGCGATCGGTGCCGACCTGCCTCGCGCGCTCGAGACGCCGGCGGTCGTCGATCGATTCGAGTGGATCGACCTCAACCTGGCGACCTTCGAGCAGCTCTTCGGTCGGGTGGAGCGGAT
>JBKKBV010000074.1:0-2104 GCA_046713375.1 Candidatus Limnocylindria bacterium | reverse complement strand
GCGAGGCGCCATGCTAGCCGATGGACCGTGCTCGCGCCAGCACCTCCACCCGGCCTCAAGGGGTCCGTCGGAAGGCGTCGCGGATCGCTTCCACACGGAGCCGCAGGACGAGCCCCAACGCCTCGCCCACGATGCCGCCGCTCATCTTCGACTTGCCCGCCACCCGCTCGCGAAAGACGATCGGGATCTGTGTCACGACCGCCCTCCGCCGGTGGGCCCACCAGGTCGTCTCGATCTGGAAGCCGTATCCGCTGGTGTTTGCCTCGCGCATCCGGATCGCCTCCAGCAGCTCACGCCGCCATGCCTTGAATCCGCCGGTCAGGTCCCGATACGGGAGCAACAGCATCACCCGAGCGAACGTGGTCCCTGCCCGGCTGATCAGCTTGCGGTGCATCGGCCATCCGACCGTTCCACCGCCGGGCATGTAGCGTGTCCCGAGCACCAGGTCCGAACCGGTCATGAGGGGGGCCAGCAGCCTGGGGAGATCGCCAGGATCATGGCTGAAGTCGGCATCCATCTGGACCACGGCGCGGGTCTCAGCTCGCGCCAGTGCCCACCGGAAACCGTCGCGATAGGCGACGCCCAATCCCTCCTTCGCGGTGCGATGCAGGACGTGCAGCCGCGGTTCGCGGGCCGCCATCGTGTCGGCCAGCGTCCCGGTGCCATCCGGCGAGCTGTCATCAACGACGAGCAGGTTCGCCTCCGGTAAGGCCGACAGGATCGCCTCTGCGATCCTGTCCAGGTTCTCGCGTTCGTTGTACGTCGGAAGGACGACGACGACGCCCTTCCCGGCGGCCAGCCCGACCCGGGGCGTTGGCGTGATGTCCGACGCCAGGCTTCCGCCCGGTGGGGCGATGCCTTCGCGGGCCATCTCAGCTCGCCTCCAGCAGCGAGCGGAGACGCGGCAGCGCCGCTGCCACCGCCTGGCCACGGTGCGAGACGAGGTCCTTCTCGGCCTCCGGCAGCTCGGCGGTGGTGACGCCGCTGGGGAGCAGGAAAATCGGGTCGTAGCCGAATCCCCGGTCACCTCGCCGCTCGCGGGCGATCTCCCCCTCCATGACGCCACTGAACAGCTCGATGCGTGGTGAGCGCGCCGTCCCGTCCGGCGCAGCGCCGGGAATCGCCAGCGCGAGCCAGCACACCATTCGCGCCCGTCGATCGCTGGCATCGCCGAGCAGCTCCAGGATGAGCGCCGCCCGGTCGTCAACCTCCGAGCCGCCGTAGCGGGCGGATCGCGGGCCGGGTCCCCAGTCGAGCGCCGCCACCTCGAGGCCCGAGTCGTCGGCAAGCGCGGGCAACCCTGACGCGCGGGCGTAGGCGGATGCCTTGGCGGTGGCGTTCTCGGAATAGGTCAGGTGCGGCTCCGGCACGTCCAGGTTCAGTCCAATCTGCTGTGGGAGCACCAAGGAGCCGGGCAGGCCCCCCAGGAGACGGGTGAACTCGCGCTGCTTGCCCGGGTTGGCGGTCGCCAGCAGCAGCTCGCTCACTCGGCTGCGGGAGCCTCGATCGCCACCCGCTGAACCTCGAACAGCTGCCGGATCCCGGCCGACCCGAGGTCGAGCATCTGGTTCATCTGGTCGCGCGAGAACGACCGTTGCTCGCCTGTGCCCTGCACCTCGATCAGGCGATCGTCATCGGTCATCACGATGTTCATGTCGACCTCTGCGGTCGAGTCCTCTGCGTAGTTCAGGTCGAGGAGGGTCTGCCCGCCGACGATGCCGACGCTGACCGCGGCTACCTTGCCCACCAGCAGGTGAGCCATGCCGAACTTGTTGAGCGCCCGCGCCAGCGCCACGTACGCACCCGTGATGCTCGCCGTCCGCGTCCCTCCGTCCGCCTGGACCACGTCACAGTCCAGCGTGATCGTGCGCTCCCCGAGACGAGGCAGGTCGATGCAGGCGCGCAGGGATCGGCCGATCAGGCGCTGGATCTCGTGGGTCCGGCCGCCGACCCGCCCGGTGCTCGCTTCGCGCTGGCTGCGTTCGGTGCCGGCCCGCGGCAGCATCGAGTACTCGGCGGTGATCCAGCCGCCGCCCTTGCCCCGCATCCAGCCCGGGACGCGATCCTCGATCGTCGCGGCGCAGATCACCCGGGTGTCGCCGAC
>JBKKBV010000073.1:0-6444 GCA_046713375.1 Candidatus Limnocylindria bacterium | reverse complement strand
GGCCGATGACGCCCGATTCCGATCAGCCCACCCTGTGGGAGGCGCCGCGCCCGGCGCCGCGCATCCTGCGCGTCTCGGACCTCAACCGCCGGGTGCGCGTCCTGCTCGACGGCGACCCCGCCCTTGCCGACGTGTGGGTCGAGGGCGAGGTCAGCCAACCCTCCTACCCGCCATCGGGGCATTGCTTCTTCGTCCTCAAGGACGCCGCCAGCCAGGTGAAGGCGGTCCTCTTCCGCGAGGAGCTGACCCGCGCCACGGTGCGTCCCGAGCACGGCATGCACGTGATCTGTCACGGCAAGGTGCGCGCCTACGAGCCGCAGGGCAGCTACCAAGTCTACGTCGAGTCCATCACGCCGGCCGGGGCCGGGGACCTGCACCAGCAGTACGAGGCGCTCCGGACCAAGCTGGCCGCGGAGGGGCTCTTCGACGAGGGCCGGAAGCGCCCGATCCCCCGCTGGCCGCGCCGGATCGGGGTGGTCACCTCGCCGGTCGGCGCCGTGTGGCGCGACATCGGAAATGTGATGCGCCGCCGCTACCCGATCGCCGAGCTGGTCCTCTCCCCGACAATCGTCCAGGGCCCGACCGCCTCGGGTGCGATCGTGCGCGCCCTGCACCGTCTCTATGCGGACACAAGGATCGACCTCGTCATCCTGGCCCGTGGGGGCGGATCGCTGGAGGACCTGTGGTCGTTCAACGACGAGCGCGTGGTGCGCGCCGTGATCGAGGCGCCGATGCCGGTGGTGGTCGGGGTCGGCCACGAGTCGGACGTGACACTCGCCGACTTTGCCGCCGATCTCCGGGCGCCGACCCCGTCGGCGGCTGCCGAGCAGGCCGTTCCGGACCTGGCCACGTTCCCAGCCATCCTGGATCGTCTCCGTGACCGCGCCTCGGCGGCAATGATCGGCGGCCTCGCCGATCGCGGCAGCTTCCTGGGCCAGGAGGGGCGTGCCCTGATCCGCCTCCTGCCCGATACCGCCGCCGCCCGCCAGCGCGCTGCCGAGCTCGTCGACCGCGGCCACCGGGCGTTGAGCGCACGAACCTCCCGCGAGCAGACGCAGCTGCGGGGCCTGGCGGACGCCCTCCGCGCGCTCTCACCGGCAGCGACCCTGGAGCGGGGGTACGCGGTGGCCCGACTCGCTGACGGCACGATCGTTCGCGATCCTGCCCAGGCCACGCCGGGGGAGCCGCTGGAGGTGGTCGTGGCGCGCGGTACGATCCGCACGCGCGTGGAAACGACAGACGAGTCGGACGAGGAGGTGCTGTGATGACCCAGCCCGAGGCAGCCGCTGATCTCGCCGCACGACCCTTCGACGAGCTCGTCGCCGAGCTGCAGCGCATCGTCCAGGCGCTGGAGGCCGGCAACCTGCCCCTGGAGGAGAGCATCGCCCGCTACCGCGAGGCCTTGCGCCTGCACGCCGCGGCCGAGCTTCGGCTGCGCGAGGCAGAGCTGACCATCAGCCAGCTCGGGCGTGGCATGGGCGCCGAGACCGGCGACGAGGCCAGCGACCAGGCGGCCACATCCGGCAGCGAGGGTTAGCGGCATATACTTTCGCGCTCCAATTCGTAGCGGAGAGCTCCTTGCCGATCCTCGACACGCTGAACGACCCAGCACAGCTGCGCGGGCTGAGCCCCGCGGAGCTGGATGCGCTCGCCGGCGAGCTCCGCGACAAGATGATTCGGACGGTGCAGCACACCGGCGGCCACCTCGCCAGCTCGTTGGGAGCGGTCGAGGTCACCCTCGCTCTCCACCGAGTGATGAGCTCGCCCGACGACCGCATCGTGTGGGATACCGGACACCAGGCCTATGCCCACAAGCTGCTGACGGGACGCCGCGATCGGTTTCATACCCTGCGCCAGCTGGATGGCGTTGGCGGCTTTCCGCGCCGCAGCGAGAGCGACCACGACGTCTTCGACGGCGGTCATGCGGGGACGGGGGTCAGCATCGCCGTCGGGCTGGCCGCGGCGCGCGACCTGCGCCCCAGCGACGATCCGGCGCGGCGCCAGCGGATCGCGGTCTGCGTGGGGGACGCGGCCATCCAGAGCGGCTTGACGCTCGAAGCGCTCAACCACCTCGGCGACGACCGGCACCGCCTGCTGATCGTCCTCAACGACAACGAGATGAGCATCAGCCCGTCGGTGGGCGGCCTCTCGACACGCCTCAACAAGCTGCGCCTGAGCCGCGCCTATCAGGAGACGAAATCCCTGACCCAGCGGGTGCTGCCACGCATCCCGCTCATCGGCCGTCTCCTCTTCAATGCGCTGGCCTTCACCAAGGAGGGATTCAAGCGCTCCTGGGCCAAGGTCGGCTTCTTCGAGGACATGGGGATCACCTACATCGGGGTCCTCGACGGTCACAACCTGGCCGAGCTCGAGCACAGCTTCGAGCGTGCATTTGCCCTGCCCGGGCCGGTGCTGGTCCACGTCAAGACGGTCAAGGGCAAGGGCTATGGCCCGGCCGAGATGGACAGTATCAGCTTCCATGGCGCCAGCCTGCCGCCGATCGACCTGTGCCTGATCGACCCGACCGAGGAGCCGCTGCCGCCCGAGGGCGAGCCCGGCCGTCGCCCCAAGACGTACACCGCCACCTTCGCCGAGGAGCTGGTACGGCTGGCGACCGATGATGATCGGATCTGCGCCATCACCGCCGGCATGCCGACCGGGACCGGGCTGTCGCGCTTTGGCGCGCGCTTCCCGTCGCGCCTCTTCGACGTCGGCATCGCCGAGCAGCACGCCGTCACGATGGCCGCCGGACTGGCGCTGGGCGGAAAGCGCCCGGTCGTCGCGCTGTACTCGACCTTCAGCCAGCGGGCGTATGACCAGCTCGTGCACGACATCTGCCAGAACGACCTGCCGGTACTGCTGGCGATCGACCGCGCCGGACTGGTCGGGGAGGACGGCACCAGCCACCAGGGCATGTTCGCCCTCTCGCCACAGCGCGCCCTGCCGAATCTCGTCATCGGCTCACCCAAGGACGAGCAGGAGCTGCGCGACATGGTGGTGACCGCCTTCGCCCACGCCGGACCGATCAGCCTGCACTACCCACGCGACTCTGGCGAGGACCTGCAGGACCGCGATGGATCGGTCCTCGATATCGGGCGCGGCGAGGTGCTGCGCGCCGGTGGCGACCTGCTGCTGGTCGGCTTTGGACCGATCGTGCAGCGCCTGCGGCGGGTAGCCGAGACGCTCGAGCGCGACCACGGCCTGGCGGCGACCGTCATCAATGCGCGCTGGGCGAAGCCGCTGGACGAGAAGCTGATCGCCGCGCAGGCGGTGGGCCGCCGCCTGGTGGTGACTGCCGAGGAGAGCGCCGCCATGGGCGGGTTCGGCGACGGCGTCCTCGACGCCCTCAACCGTGCAGGCGTCAGGGTGCCGCTCTTGAAGATCGCCCTGGCCGAGGGGTTCGTGCACCACGGGGCGGTCGAAGACCTGCGGCGACAGCAACGAATCGACGTGCCAGGGATGCTGGCTCAGATCCAGGAGGCGCTTGGCCTCGAGGCTCCCGCCGAGGCTCCGGCAGAGTCGATCCCTGGCGAGCCGTCGAGCGCAAGCGCCGCCTGACCGGCGTGACCCGGATCCGCCTCGATCAGCTGCTCGTCGACCGTGCCCTCGCCCGCAGTCGGGCCGCGGCCCAGGCGCTCCTGTTGGCAGGCGAGGTGGAGCTGGTGGGCGCCGGCAGCCGAACCCTGAAGCCCGGCCAGCTGGTCGATCCCGAGGCGCAGGTGTCGGTGCTCGCGCGTCGGCGCTGGGCATCGCGCGCCGGCGAGAAGCTGGACGCGGCTCTCGATGCGTTCGGAATCGACCCTGCAGGCCTGGCGTGCCTCGACGCCGGCGCCTCGACGGGCGGGTTCACCGACGTGCTCCTCGCGCGCGGGGCGCGGATCGTATACGCCGTCGATGTCGGTCGCGGCCAGCTGCTGGACCGCCTGGCCCGCGATCCCCGGGTGATCAGCATGGAGCGCACCAACCTGCGAACGCTTCACAGGCTTCCAGAGCCAATCGACCTCGCCACGCTCGATCTCTCGTTCATCTCGCTCCGCCTCGTGCTTCCGGCGGTGCGCGAGCAGCTGTGTGACGGGGGCCGGGTGGTCGCCCTGGTCAAGCCACAATTCGTGGCCGGGCGGGAGGCCGTCCCGCGTGGCGGCGTGGTGCGAGACCCGGCCACTCACCGCGCGGTGTTGCTGCGATTCGGCGAGGACGCATCAGTCGCAGGCTTCGCGCCGACGGCGGTGATCGCCTCGCCGATTGTCGGGGGCAATCGGGAGTTTCTGGTCCTGCTCTCCTCACGACCCGACCCGATGCAGTCGTGGTCCTCGCTGGTGGACACGGTGGCGCTTCCGCCCGTATGACGGGCGCGCTAGGATGGCCGTCATGAAGCGCAAGCCGGCCGCGGCTGCCGAACAGCTGAGCGTCTTCGAGGAGCTCACGGCTCTGCCCGAGCCGATCCATGAGCCGGCACCGGACACCATGCGCCAGATCGTCTCGCTGCGGATGCCCGACGCGCTGCTGGAGCGGGTCGAAGAGGTGGCCCGCGGGCGCGGCGTCTCTCCGTCGAGCCTGATGCGCGCGCTGATCGCGGCGGGATTGGATCGGTCATACGCCGCTGTCACCCCGGACGAGCTGGCTGCCGAGCTGGCCGCCCTGCGCAGGGGAATCGACGAGGTCGTCACGAGGCTTCGGACGGGCGTGTGAGCCGCTTCGGTTTCGCGTTCAACCCGACTAACCCACAGGCCCGCGCGGCGCTCGAACGCGCACGCGCGTGGTGCGCCGCCAACGGGGTCGAGTCGTGGGACGCGGAAGCCGACGATGGCGATCGCATCGCCGCCGAATGCGTGGGGAGCGATCTCATCTGCGTGCTCGGTGGCGACGGGACCTTCCTGCGCGCGGCGCGCGGCATCGGCGACTCGGCGGCACCGACCCTGGGCGTCAACCTTGGGCGCGTCGGATTCCTGGCCAAGGTCGAGACCGACGACCTGGAGCAGGCCCTCTCCAAGGTCGCGAGCGGCGATTTCGCGCTCGAGGATCGCTTCCGAATCGAGGCCACGCTGATCCGCGTGGACGGCGAGCGAGTGACGCATGCCTGCCTGAACGAGGTGGTCGTGGCGCGCGGGACGCGGGTGCGCATGATCCAGGTCGAGGTCGAGGTGAGCGGCAGCCACCTGGCCACCTGGGTCTCCGACGGGGTGGTGGTGGCCACGCCAACCGGCTCGACGGCCTATTCCTTCAGCGCCGGGGGTTCAGTCCTCGATCCCCGGCTGCGGAACATGATCATCACCTCGGTCGCCGGCTACCTGTCGCCGCTGCGCAGCGTGGTCGCCGGCGAGGAACAGGTCGTGCGGCTGACGCTGCGGCTGGCGGTCTCGGGCGCGACGATCAGCATCGACGGGCAATGGGATCTGCCGATGGCCGTCGGCGAGTCGGTGGAGGTGCGCGCGCTGCCGGCGCCGCTGCGCATGGTCGAGCTGAGCGGCAGCACGCCGTTCTACGACCTGCTGCGCACCAAGGCCTCCCTACTGCCGTACTGATCTCACCCATGGCCAATGCGGCCGTCGATCCGGCACTGGACGCGGCCATTCATGCGTTTCTGGACGAGATGCAGGTCGAGCGCGGCCTCTCACCGCTGACCGTGGCTGCCTATCGGCGTGACCTCGCCCAATTCGGGGCGGTCGCGGGCAGCTCGTGGCGAACCGACCCCGAGCCGGTGCGCGACTTCGTGAACGCCCTGCGCCGCGACGGACGACGGCCCAGCACCCAGGCACGCAAGGTGGCGGCCATCCGCAGCTTCTATGGCTTCGCGCTGCGCGAGGAGCTGGCCGATCGGGACGTCGCCGCCCTGCTCGACGCTCCCAAGGCCGGAAGCTACCTGCCCGATGTGCTGACCGCGGAATCGGTCGCCAGCATCCTGGACGCGCCACCCGCCGATGTCCCGGTCGGGATCCGCGATCGGGCGATCCTCGAGCTGCTCTACGCATGTGGCCTGCGGGTCAGCGAGCTGACCGGTCTGGACACCGATCGGCTGGACCTTTCGAGGCTGCAGGTGCGAGTCATTGGGAAGGGCAACCGCGAGCGCTGGGTGCCGATGGGGGAGGAGGCTCGTGAGCGCATCCATCGCTACGTGGCTGGCCCACGCGCCGCCTGGACGGCGGGACGACCCAGCCCGGCCGTCTTCGTCAGCCAGCGCGGCGCGAGGCTGGCGCGCGAATCGGTCTGGCGCCTGGTGCGCCGATGGGCGGCCGCGGCCGGGGTCGGAACGCGGGTCACGCCGCACACGTTTCGGCACAGCTTCGCCACGCATCTGCTCGAGGGGGGAGCTGACCTGAGGGTGGTTCAGACGCTCCTTGGCCATGCTAGCATCAGCACCACCCAGCTCTACACGCACCTGACCGGAGAGCGCCTCCGCGAGGTCTACGCGCGGGCGCATCCACGAGCCTGACCAGAAGCGGAGCA
>JBKKBV010000072.1:0-3953 GCA_046713375.1 Candidatus Limnocylindria bacterium | reverse complement strand
ACGATCGGGTGCTCGTGGTCCGTGCTACTGCGGCCCCGTGTCGCCGCGGCACGCCGCAGCGTTTCGCGCCACGACCGAGCCGACGCCCCGATCAGCGTCAGCGCCGAGACCGCGGGATCACCGATCGTGACCGCCAGCGCAATGCCCGCACCCTCGCCGTGACCCACGATCCCGGATCGGCGCAGATCGAGCTCGGAGCGGCCGCGCATGGCAGCGAGCTGGTCTCGGGCATCGTCGATCTTGGCGAACAGGGTGACCCCTTCCCAGCTGCCCTCCGACGCGCCGCACCCGCGTGGGTCTGCCCGCAGGGAAGCCACTCCGCGTAGAGCAAGCGCCTCGGCAAGGCGTGCCAGCAGGCCGGGCTGAATTCCCGGCGGGACCGCCGCGAACCAGCTGGGATGGCCGATCCGGTCGTAGGCGCCGTCGCGGTCACGCGGCAGCCAGGAAGGGAGGAGCAGGACATTCGGGTAGCGGCCAGTCGCACCGTCGGGCGCCGGGCCGTCCGGCAGCAGCAGGGTAGCCGCCAGGGTGGCATCGCCGGCCCGGACACGGAGCTCCTCGGAGCGGGGCATGCCACGAGGGTACACGCGCCTCAGACCGGGAGGGCGGAGCCGACCCCGAGCGCCACGGCGCCGAGCGTGACCGCGGCGATGAGAAGGACCCAGTCGGTGGCCCTTAGCCGCTGCGGTCGGGCGATTGTGCGGCAGGGTGCCGCTCCAAAGCTGCGTGCCTCCATCGCCAGGGCCAGGCGCGTTGCGCGTCGCACGGCACCGACCAGCAGCGCCAGCAGCTTGCCGAAGGCGAGTCGCGCGGCGGCGATCGGCGACCATCCAGCGCTCACGCCGCGCGCCCGGCGCGCCATGCCCAGCAGCTGCCATTCGACCGCCAGGATCGGCAGCATCCGCACCGCGGCAAGGGCGCCCACCGCCAGGCGAGGTGAGAGCCGGGCCTGCTGCTGCAGCGAATCGGCGAGGTCGGTCGGGTCGGTGGTGGCAAGTGCGATGACCCCGGAGAGTGCAATGCCCAGCAGCCGGAGCCCCAGGGCCAGCCCCGTCGTGAAGTCCGGCCCATCCGAAGAGGCAGGAGCGAGCAGCACATTGAGCACCCCGACCATGAGGGCTGCGACGAGCAGCGGCCAGGTGCGGCCAAGCAGCGTGCGCACTCCAAGGCCGGCCAGCGGCAGGCTGACCAGGATCCCCGCCAGCACCAGCGCCGGGGTGATCGGCCCCGACGCCACGAACAGCACGGCCATCAGGACCGCAGCCGCAATCAGCTTGACGACCGGGTTGGCACGGACCAGGGGGGCGCGCGGGTCGGGTCGGAGGGGCGTGAAGCGCTTCATCTGGCCAGTTCGAGTGTGCGGTCGGCAAGGGCATCGGCGAAGGGGAGGTCGTGGGTGACGAAGCAGATCGCCCGGCCCTCGTCACGCTGCGCGGAGAGCAGGTCGAGGAGCTCGACCGCCGTCCGTCGATCCTGGCCAAAGATCGGCTCGTCGAGGACCAGGACGCTCGGCTCGCCGACGAGAGCGGTGGCGACCGAGAGCCGGCGCTTCTCCCCGCCCGAGAGGGTGAAGGGGTTGGCCTCGGCCAGTGCCGTGAGGTGGAGCCGCTCCATCAGCTCCGCCACCTTCCGCATCCTGTCAGCCGCAGAGGCGCGCCCCTGGAATGGGGCAAGCGTCAGCTCCTCGCGGACGCTTCCCGCCAGGAACTGGTGCTCCGGATCCTGGAAGACTGAGCCGATGATTCGCGCCAGCCGATGCGCCGGCAGCCGCCAGATCGGCTCCAGATCCGGACCTGTCACGCTTCCCCCGCTTGGCCGGAGGAGGCCGCCCAGCAGGAGGGCCAGCGTGGATTTGCCCGACCCGTTCGGTCCCGTTATGGCGAGCGCCTCCGAGGTGCGCACCCTGACGTCGATTGGCCCCACCGCCAGCGACCTCTCCCCGGGGAAGCGGTAGCCAACCCCGTCGGCCACCAGCACGACCTCGGGTTCGGAACGGTCCTTTGTCGCGCGCTTTGGCAGCGGACGGTTCGGCACCCAGATCCCGGCCGCCATCAGCTCGTCGCCGCGGGTGGCAAACACCTCGGCGGGTGGTCCATCGGCGAGAACGCCGCCGCCTGCCTGCAGGACGATCACGCGGTCGACCAGGTCGGCCGCCTCGGCCACCCGGTGCTCGACCAGCAGAAGCGTGAGGCGGCCGTCGCCAGGCAGCCCGTGGATGGCGTCGCGCACCAGCGCGGCGCCGTCGGGGTCCAGGTTCGCGGTTGGCTCGTCGAGGAGCAGCAGCCCGGGACGCAATGCCAGTGCGGCGGCCAGCGCCAGCCGCTGCTGCTCCCCGCCGGAGAGCGCATCGGTGGGGCGCTCCCGGCCATACGGGAAGCCGACCATCTCGAGCGCCTGATCGACCCGCGGCCAGATCTCGTTCGCGGGGACGCATCGGTTCTCCAGGCCGAAGGCGACCTCGTCGCCTGCCCGTCCCATCACCAGGCTCGACTCGGGATCCTGGAACACGATCCCGGTCCGATCGCGCGCAGCACGTGGATCGAGCCCTTCGACGCGCAGCTCGCCCTCGGATTCTCCGCCCTCGAGCAGGCCCGCCAGGCCGGTGAGGAGGGTCGACTTGCCCGACCCCGATGCGCCGAGCAGCATCACCCGTTCTCCAGCCTCGACCCGCAGATCCAGGCCGCGCAGCGCCCAGCCACGACGACCGGCGTGCCGCCAGCCCCAGCCGCGCGCCTCGATGGCGACCGACGCGGTCAGTGGCTCACACCTCCGGCTGCTCGCGCGCCGCCGGGAAGGCGTTCAACACACCGGTGCGGACCAGCGCCCGCACCAGGAGCCAGCCGCCGAGACCCGCAACGATCGCGGCACTGGGAATCACCAGCGCGGCATAGAGCAGCTGGAACCCCGCGGCCCAGCTCGGGTAGTAATTGACGAGGTCCAGCAGCACGGCCGCGGCGCCCGCCGCTGCACCTGCCAGCAGCGCGATCGGCAGTCCCCACCGCCGGTAGAGCCCCATGGCGAACACAATCTCAGCCGCTCCCCCCTGCATCAGGCCGTAGACGATCGTCAGGAGGCCCCATGGCGCGCCGAAGAGGGCCGACGCGACCGCCGCAACCCCCTCCCCCAGCAGGGCGGCCCCGGGCCGTCGGATCACCAGCGGCACGAGCACTGCCGGAAGCAGCCAGACGCCATACATGAATCCCTGCAGTGGCGGCACGGCCACAAAGGCGGGTGACACTGCGGTCCACAGCAGGTTCCAGGCCTGGAAGACCGCCCCAAAGGCGACCGCCAGGGCGGCGCCCAGCACGATGTCAACCGTCCGCCACTGCCCGGTCATGCGCTCGGCTCCTTTCGCGTCTCGATGATCAACAGCGTCCCGTCCTCGAGCGAGACCGATGCCGGTACGTGCTCAACCTCGTTGGAGAGACCCCTGGAGCGACCGGAGTGAAGCGTCTCCCCGACGAGGGGGTAGCGCAGGCCATCCGTCCGCACCCCTGTTGCTTCACCGCCGACGGGGAGCAGCGTGACCAGGTCACCCGCGACCCCCTCGAGTTCGCGGCGGTTGCCGCCGTTGACGGCTCCCGCGGTCGTGCCCCCGCGGGTCACGCGCAGCTCGATCCCTTCCCACCGGCGGTCGACCAGCAGGAGCAGATTCGCCAGCTCGTGATCCAGCCGCTCCCCGCGGAGCCCGCCCAGGATGACGACCTCATCCGCGCCGCCGCCGACTGCCCGAGAAAGGGCGAGCTCGACATCCGAGGCATCCTTTTCTGCGGGATGCCTTTCCACGGCGACTCCGCGCTCGACGAGGCGTTCGAGCAGGGCGGGATCGATCGAGTCCATGTCACCGATCACCAGGTCCGGCAGCACCCCGCAGCCGTCCAGCCAGCTCGCACCGGAGTCGGCGGCGATCACCATCTCTGCGTCCGACAGCAGGGCGGTGTCTTCCGGAGCGG
>JBKKBV010000071.1:0-4459 GCA_046713375.1 Candidatus Limnocylindria bacterium | reverse complement strand
CGAGTCGCGCGATCAGCTGCTGGTAACCGCGGAGGCGGTGCGCCGCGCCGGCGGCAGCCTGCTGCGCGGGGGCGCCTTCAAGCCGAGGACCTCGCCGTATGCCTTCCAGGGCCTCGGCCTGGAAGGGCTGCGCCTCCTCGCTGAGGCACGGCAGCGGACTGGCCTGCCGATCGTCACCGAGGTGTTGGCCCCCGACCAGGCCGAGCTCGTCGCGGAGACGGCCGACATCCTCCAGATCGGAGCCCCCAACATGCAGAACACCTCGCTACTCGCGGCCGCCGGCGCGACGGGCCGGCCGGTGCTGCTCAAGCGCGGACACGGCGCGACCCTGGACGATTGGCTGCTGGCGGCCGAGTACCTCCTCACCTCAGGGAGCAACGGGGTCGTACTCTGTGAGCGCGGCCTGCGCCACTTCGATGCTCACACGCGCAACATCCTCGATCTGGCCGGCGCGTTGGCAGTGAAGAGCCTCACGCACCTGCCGGTCATCGTCGATCCGAGCCACGCTACGGGCCGCCGAGACCTGGTCATCCCGATGGCGCTCGCGGCACTGGCCGCGGGTCTTGACGGGGTCGTGGTCGAGGTCCATCCCGAACCCCAGCATGCCCTCTCCGACGGACCGCAGTCGCTCGATCTGGCAGCCTTGGACGAGCTCGCCGACCGCATTCGGGGCCTAGGTATCTCGCTTGCGCAAGAGGCCGCGCCGGCACCCCGGCCGGAGTCCAGTCCGGGCTGGGGCGGCTTGGCGCCCTGACGATCAGCGCGCGATAGCGCCGAAGGCCAAGCACCAGAGGAGCAGCCTTCTAAGTGGCCGGTCGCAGGTTCGAATTCGGTCGAACCGGCGATCTTAGCGTCCGCCCGAGCGTCGACGACCGAAAGGGATCGCGGCGAGGCCCGGCTGGGTGCCATGAGCTACCGACCCGACGATGGTCGGCAGTTACTTCATGCCGCCCGGATCGCCGATTCCGACTCGCGTCCCCCCACGAGGGATGTTTGCTAGAGCGGCCCCGTCACCTGCCGGGGACGCCATCAGGTGCTGCGCGTGTTGCCCGCGGGGTGGACGGACGAGCCACCACCTGCACTGGTGCTGAGCTCTTATCTGAGCCCTTATCGGTCGTGTTCCATACGTCCCGTGTCGCCCATGCTGCCCACCGTGTCTCCCGGAGGGACACATGGCACGGAATACCACGCATCCGGTATGCGGTACCAATCTCGCCCTCATTTGGCCCGATCCGAGTTTGGATCGGGCCTCCTGTTCAGCTGTCGGAGCCCTTGCCGCGTCGAACGTGGCGCTCTGCCATCCTGCGCGCGGTCCACGGATTTACGTCGGTGACCAGGCGCGATCCAAGGCTTCTCGCGCACGTTCAATCCACCAATCGAACTCATCTCGTTCGCGCTCGCGCTTGCTCGGGTCTACGCCGTTCACGATGTTCCATGCCCAGCCTCTCGCGCCCGCGCCGCTCACAAGCTCACCGAGGAAGGCGAGCAGCATTCTGGGCTCGTCGATCCGGTGCCCAGCGACGCTGCGGGCCTCCTTGATCAGCGTTTCGGGCGTTGTGTTCATGAAGCCGCAGTTCCATAGGATCCAGAAGGCATATTCCATCTCCGCCGGCGCCTGGCAGGCCAGAGCCCAATCCAGCAGGATGACCTGCCCGAATGCAAGGCCGATGTTCGGGGCCCATAGATCCCCGTGGATGAGAGTCGTTCCGTCCCTCGTGAGCTGATCGGCGAGAGCCGTCGGGTCGGCATGGATTGCGGCCACGGCTTCCGCGACGTCGACCGGCGCGACGTCGAAGAACATCTCCCACGAGCTGCGAATCCACCTCGGCAGCGCGTCCTCAGCTGAGGCCTCGCGCGCCATGACGTTGGGTCCCAACATCCGCAGCCGGTCTGTGACGGTGCAGGCCGATGCGATCTGTTCGCCCTTGAACGCGTCATGCAGTCGGGCGACGGCGCTCAGAATCGTCCGCCGGTCGTCGCCCGTGACCCTGGGCTCCCGCGAGCCTTTTCTTTTGATGTGGCTCAGTAGAGAGTCGGAAACGTCGCGCATCAGGATCGCCCAGCCGTCCCCCTCGGGCGCCACCGCCACGACGGGGTAGTCGATGATGTTGGCCATACGCTCGAGGGCGCCGGACAAATACAGCGTCGCCTCTTTGCCGGGGTCATTCGTTACGCGCAGAAGCAGATCCCGTCGCGGCGAGATGTGCTTCAGGAAGTACCGCGAACCGTCCGGCATCGTGATCCGCTCGAGCCGCGAGCCCGAGAAGCCGCCTTCATACAGGGGTGCCCGATGGCCATTCTTGGCGAGCGCCGCTATGGAGTCGGGCAGGGGATCGAGCTCGCTGGCGTGGCGAGGCCTGTCCGACCAGATGAAGTGTCTAGTGATCCGGCCATCGACGATGTGGATCTCCTGCCAATGCCGGCTTGTCCATGGCCGCTCGCTGTCCACCGGATGCCGTTCGAAGACCAGCTCGAGTCCCGTCTCATACGAGGTCGCGCTCCAATGAACCAACGTACCTTCAGTCGGCCACCACTCCGTGAACAGGCCGATGATGTCGTGGGGTCCTTCTCGAACGATTGAGCCGAACGGAAGGAACGCCTCGAGTCGACAATTCGCGTCATAGAGATCGCGGAGTGGTCTGCAGTCTCCCTTTTGGATGCAGGTCTTTAGCGCCTCGATCATGCTGACTGGCCCTCCTCACCGACACTACACGCTTGTGATCGGCATTCCACGGTGGGACGTCCTCTCCTGCGTCTTCGTGAAAACTCGGCAGTCGACCGCGCCAAGCTTGGCGCGAAGATGCCGCGCGAGGGATGACCAGCAACTTGGAGACACGTAGAGTTCCACCGGACGTGAACGAATGATGGAATTGTCCAGGCTTGCGCACCAAACGCGCAGGGAGCTGCTGACCGACGCCATCCCGCCGTCGATCGCCGCGCTTGCAGCTACATATACGCCGAGAAGGCGGCCAGCGGGGGAATGGGGTCGTCGATCAGCGCCGAGAACGCCTCGGTCAGCTCCGGTGCCTGCGGCAGGGCGCCGACCGATCCCCAGGTCACCACGGATCGAACGGCCTCCGGGCGCTGCGTCGCCATCAGCAGCGCGTACTCACCACCGTCGCTGAAGCCGACCAGGCAGGCAGGCGACGCGACGACCGAATCGAGCATGGCGAGGAAGACGCGGGCGTCGTCGTGGTAGTACGACGGCGTGTAGGTCCGTGGCTGCGGGCCGGACCTGCCCGAGCCGGGCACGTCGGCGGCGATCACCCGGAAGCTGGGCGCGAGCGCCTCCCGAAGCTGCGTGAACTCATCGATGGTGCCAACTGCGCCGATCTTACTCGGCTTCCCAAGCTCGTAGTACAGCGCTCAGGCGCAAATGCTTGACATTGCAAGAGGCCGCTGGTTCGAGTCCAGCGCCGCCCACCAGCTTCCATTCCCACCCTCAAACTGACCACTCAACTGCTGCGCGGCGGGTCTACGCGCTCGACTCGGCGCGGGTCACCGCCGGCCACCGCCAGCGCAGCAGGACGAGCGCGAAGGGGATCGCGAGGACGGCCATGCGCAGCAGGAGGGCTGCGCTGCTGCCGGCCAGGGCCGCATCGGCCGTGCGGTTGCCGTGCGCCACGAACTCGAACGCCACCGCCGGGAGTGCCGCGCCGAACGCCGCGCCGAGCTGGCGCAGGCTGTTGAACAGGGCCGAGCCGGTGCCCGCCTCAGCGGGCTTGAACTGCGAGAGTGCATCGGTGGCACTGGCCACGAGAGTGAGGACCAGGCCGGCACCCGTCAGCAGGTTGGTGACGACGATGAGCCACAGCTCGGTGCCGGAGCCCCAGGTCGCCATGAGGCCCGCGCTGACGAGCAGGAGCGTGAGTCCGAGGAGCGTGGCCGAATCGACGCCGAGCCGACCGACGACGCGTCCTCCGAACGGTAAGAAGGCGAGGCTCACCATGGGTGCGGCGAGGATCAGGAGCCCGGCAGTGGTTGGCGGAAGCCCGCGCGCCAGCTGCAGGTAGAGCGCAGTGAAGACACTGTACGAAATGAGCGCGAACCAGGCACCGGCTCCCGCCACGCTGGCAACCACGAAGCGTGGGTTGCGGAAGACGGCCAGGCGCACGGCCGGCTCCTCGGTTCCGCGCTCGCGGACGATGAATGCCACCAGCGCCAGCACCGCGACAATGGCCGCGCCCACGACCACCGGGCCGGAGCCGGGTCGCGGCAGCGCGAGCGTCGCGAAGCTGAGCGCGATGATGAAGAGCGACGCGGTTGCTACTCCCGACAGGTCGAATCGGCTCGGCCGCGGCAGCGCGGGCTCCAGCAGCAGCCAGGACATGACCGCCACCAGCATCGGCAATGGCAGCTGCGCCAGGAAGACCAGGCGCCAGCCGCCGAGGTCGGTCAGCAGACCGCCGACCACCGGACCGATCACGGCGCCCAGGGCGCCGGAGGTGAAGTAGATCGA
>JBKKBV010000070.1:0-15504 GCA_046713375.1 Candidatus Limnocylindria bacterium | reverse complement strand
TCTTGATGGTACCTGTGGTCATGTTGACCTCGTTCTCTTCTCGAAGTGAGCCGACGACGCACGGCCGGCTCGAGAAGGAACCTGACGACCACGCGGGAGACTCCCAAGGGGGGAGAGTGCCTCCAGTTTAGCGTGGATCGCCGATTTGTGCTCATCGGGCGCCCTGGCGACGGTGATCGCCAACTCGGTCGCGCTCACGGTGGGCCTGGCCACGAGCCTCGTCGCGCGTCACTTCCGTGCATCGAGGCCGATGTAGCATCCGGCGGTGGATCCAGCCCTCGCTCTGCCGTCCGGTCCGCCATTCACCCTACGCGCTCGACTGCTGACGCCCCTGGCCACTGGCGGCCTCCACGACGAGCCCGATGCCAAGATCGAGGTGGATGCCGGGGGACGGCTCGCAAAGGTGGAGCGCTGGGCTGGCGAGGCCGATCCGGGGTCGGCCCTGGACCTGCGGCCCTTGGTCCTGATGCCCGGCCTGATCGACCTGCACGCCCATCTCCCGCAGCTGCCGAACGCTGGGGTCGGTGCCGGGCTCGACCTCATGACCTGGCTGGAGCGGTACATCTTTCCGCTCGAGCGCGACTTCGATGCCCGCACCGCGGAGCTGATCGCACCAGCCGCGTTTCGCGCCTTTGCACGGGCCGGCACCACCACCGTGGTCGCCTACGGGGCCTTGTGGGTGGAGAGCCTGGACGCTTGCTTCCAGGCGGCTGAGGCGCACGGCATCCGCGCCGTGATCGGCAAGGTGATGATGGATCGGCTCAGCTATGACACCGATCGGGATCCGTCAGAGGTGTTGGACCTGTCGATGCGGCAGTCCACCGAGCTGTGCGCGAGGTGGCATGGGCGTGACGATGGGCGGCTGATGTACGCCTTCACCCCGCGTTTCGCGGTGAGCTGCTCGGCCGATATGCTGCGAGCCTCCGCCCTGGCGGCCAGCGAGACGGGCGCCTTTTGGCAGACCCATCTCGCCGAGGACCGCGAGGAGATGGCGGAGGTGAGAAGACTCTTCCCCGAGGCGATTGACTACACCGATGTCTACGACCGTGCCGGCGGACTCACGCCCCATGCGATCCTCGCGCACGGGATCCACCTGTCCGATCGAGAGGTGGCTCGCCTGGCGGAGAGCGGCGCGGTGATCGCCCACTGCCCCAACTCGAACCTGTTCCTGGCGAGCGGCGCGATGCCGCTGGCACGCTATCTGGCCGGCGGGGTGCGCATCGGGCTCGGCTCCGATGTAGCGGCGGGACCGGATGCATCCCTCTTCAGCGTGATGCGAGCCGGCGCCTACACCCAGAACGCGCTGCGCGCCGCCGGCAGGAGCGACGCGCCACCCTTGAGCCCTGGCGACTGGCTTCGCCTCGGGACGCTGGGCGGCGCCGAAGCACTCGGCCTCGATGATCGCATCGGCTCTGTCGAGGTCGGCAAGGAGGCCGACCTGATCGTGGTCGACCCCTCGGTGACGCTCCCGCTTGAGGGTGTCGGCGCCAACGACAATGGTGGGTCGGACGAGATGCTCAGCCGGCTCATCTTCCGGGCGCATCCATCCATGGTCCGCGCCGCATGGGTGCGCGGGCGTCTGCTGCCTGCCTGATCCGGCCCGCATCGGCTAGGCTAGCGGCCATGAGCATGGACCGAGTCATCCAGATACTCATCAACGCAGGTGCGCTGTATGCGGCCGTCTTCGTGGTCGGAGGGATCGACTTCGTCGGCGAGTGGTGGAAGCTGCTGCTGGTGGCGCTCGCCTTCAGCCTGCTGAACACCTATGTCCGCCCGATCCTGCGGATCCTGACCCTCCCGATCAGCGTCATCACGTTGGGCATCTTCCTGCTGGTCATCAACGCGGCCATGCTGCTGCTGACCAGCGCCATCAGCGACCAGCTGACGCTGGGCTTCCACGTCGACGACTTCGGCGCGGCCTTCCTGGGCGCGATCGTGGTCGCAATCGTGGGCTGGATCCTGTCGATCGTCATCGGCGTTGCCCGGACGCCGGCCAGGCTCTGACGAGCAGGTCATCAGGGGGGATCGGCGCCGCGTTCGTCCTGGCGGCCGCGCTGGCGATCGTGCTGACCGGTCCGCTCCTGCTCTTCAATCCCTGGCTGGTCAGCGCCGAGCAGGCGCGCCACGGCGTCGCCGAGTCACTCGACACGGATCAGGCCAACGTCGACCGGGTGACGGCGGCCATGCTGCGCGACCTGTTCGTGGACGGAGACTTCGGGGCGAGCCTGGATGGAGATGCCCCGATCCTGGATCCCTCCGAGCGCGGCCACATGTCAGATGTGGGGGCACTGGTTCGTGTCCTGGCCGCCCTGGAAGTCGCAGCCATCCTTGTCCTGTTGATCACCTCATGGTGGCTGCGCGCCGAGCGGGCGCGCCGCGGCCGGCTTCTCCTCGGAGCGGCGCTTGGCGTCGGCGCTGTGGCGCTGGTGTTGGGGCTCTTCTTCGCTCTCGCCTTTGACGTGGCCTTCGCGGCCTTCCACGCGCTCTTCTTCCGCGAGGGGACGTGGCAATTCGGCCCCGAGTCCAACCTGATCCGCCTCTTCCCGCAGCCGTTCTGGTTCGAGACGTCGCTCCTGGCAGGGCTCTCCATCGTGCTTGGCGCTGGGCTGGCAGCCTGGCTGGCTCGGCGGGGGATGAGGTCAGGCTCGGCCCAGCGCTGAGGCTCGGCTACACTCGCGCGCATGGGCCAGTCCATCCACATCGGCCGTATCTTCGGCGTCCAGATCGGCCTGCACCCGTCGTGGTTCGTGATCGCCCTGCTGCTGACCTACACCATCGCGGCCGGCCAGCTGCCGGAGGCCTATCCGAACTGGGATGGAGGGCTGTACTGGGTCGTCGGCGCCGTGATCTCGCTCCTCTTCTTCGGCTCGGTGCTTGCCCACGAGCTGAGCCACGCCCTCGTGGCGCGCCGCTTCGGTCTCAAGGTGAAGGAGATCACCCTCTTCATCTTCGGCGGCGCGGCCAGCCTCGAGGGGGAGACGAAGCGGCCGCGCGATGAGGCGCTGATCGCGGGGGCCGGCCCGCTGACGAGCCTCGCCATCGGCGCCATCCTGGTCGGCGTCGACCTGGCCATCGGGCAGCCGCAGCTGGGGGCGATCGTCGGATGGCTGGGCTTCATCAACATCACCCTTGGCCTCTTCAACCTGATCCCCGGATTCCCGATGGACGGCGGGCGGATCCTGCACTCGATCCTGTGGAAGATCCGCGGCGACCGCAGCGCCGCGACGCGCAACGCGGCCGGCGTGGGGCGCCTGTTCGGATACCTGCTCATCGCGGGCGGGGTGTTCCTGATCTTCCAGGGTGGAGACACACTGTTCACCGGGGTCTGGTTCGCCCTGATCGGCTGGTTCCTCTCGAACGCGGCCGAATCGACCATTGCCCAGGAAGGCGTCCAACATGCGCTGCGCGGCATCAAGGTCCGCGACGTGATGGAGAGCGACCCTCCCTCGATCGCGCCCAACGAATCGGTCGCCGATCTGGTCAACGAGCGACTGATCCGCGGCGAGCACCGGTCGTTCCTGGTGCGTCACGACGATGGGGGATTGGCCGGCATCGTGACCCTCTCGGACGTGCGCCGCATGCCCCGCGAGAACTGGGAGTCAGCTCGCGTGACCGACATCATGACCCGCTACGCCGACCTCGCCACCATCGGCCCCGATGCAGGCCTGGAGGAGGCGCTCAAGCTCCTCCAGGAGCGCGAGGTGAACCAGCTGCCGGTGGTAACCGATGAGGGTCGCACCGTCGTCGGGCTGCTGACCCGGGCGGGCATCCTGCGACTGATCGAGGCGCGGATGCGCCTGGGTGTCTGATCCGATGCTCTCCGTCGAGGAGGCGCGTGCCCGGATCCTGTCCCACGCTCAGTTAACGGAACCGGAGTCGGTCCCGCTCCTCGGGGCCTTCGGTCGCGTGCCGGCCGTGGCGAGCGTCACGGCTGAGGTCGACGTGCCGCCCTTTCACAACGCCTCGATGGACGGGTTCGCGCTGCGCGCCGCCGATGCCCCCGGTGAGCTGGCGCTCGCCGGCGAGGTGGCGGCCGGAGCAACCACGCCGCCGGGATTGCGTCCTGGTACCGCCGTCCGGATCATGACCGGCGCGCCGATCCCGCCGGGGGCCGACGCGGTCGTCCCCCTGGAGGAGGCGGAGATGGTCGGCCAGGATCGCGTCCGCCTGCCGATGACCGGAACAGGCTCCAATGTACGCGCCCGCGGGTACGACACGCGCCGTGGGGAGCAGGTGGCGCTCGCGGTCGAGCCGCTATCCCCAGCGACCTTGGCGGTTCTCGCCTCGCTGGGGATCCGTCGGGTCGCCGTCCGGAGGCGTCCGCGGGTCGCCATCCTCTCCACCGGCGACGAGCTCGTGGAGCCCGGGGAGTCGCTTGGCCCGGGCCAGATCCACGATGCCAACACCGTGCCACTGGCCACCGCCGTGCTCGAAGCTGGCGGCGAGCCGATCCTCCTGCCCCGCGTCCGCGACGAACCCGGAACGATCGAGGCGGCGTTGCAGGAGGGATCAGCGGGCGCAGACTTGCTGGTCGCCAGCGGCGGCGTCAGCGTCGGCCGGCATGACCATGTCCGGGCCGCGATCGAGCGACTCGGCGAGCTGACCTTCTGGCGGATCGCCGTTCAGCCCGGTAAGCCCCTCGCCTTCGGGTCGATCGGGGACCGACCGGTGATGGGCCTGCCAGGCAACCCGGTGAGCGCACTCGTCACGTTCGAGCTCTTCGCGCGGATTCTGGTGCGCGGAATGCTGGGTCTGCCAGGCGACGGGCGGCTGCACCTCATCGCGCGCCTCGACGCGACCGTGCCGAAGGATCGTGAGCGCCGCGCCTACCTGCGGGTCGTCCTTCGATCCGACCATGATGGCTGGTTGGCCACCCCGGCCGGCGGTCAGGGTTCGGCGCAGCTTCGCTCACTCGCCGCCGCAAACGCCCTGCTGGTGGTGCCAGAGGGAGAGGCGGCGGGAGAGGCGGGCGCTCGTTACGATGCCGTCCTGCTGCGAGGAATCTCGTGAAGCCATCTCACCTCGGCGTCGGCGGCCAACCACGGATGGTCGATGTCGGGAGCAAGCCCGTCACCGCACGCCGAGCAGTCGCGGCGGCCAGCGTCCGGATGCGGCCCGCAGTGCTGGGCACATTGCTGGATGCCGGCGGGCCAAAGGGGGATGCCTTCGTCGTCGCGCGGCTGGCCGGGATTGCAGCGGCCAAGCGCACCGCGGAGCTCATCCTCCTGTGCCACCCAATCGCACTAGACCGAGTTGACGTGGAGCTGACCGCCGATCGCGATAGTGGAGTCGTCAATATCCGGGCTGAGGCCCGCGCCACGGCCCGCACCGGCGTCGAGATGGAGGCACTGACCGCGGCGAGTGTCGCGGCCCTGACGCTGTACGACATGGCCAAGGCGTTGCAGCGCGACATCGTGATCGAGCGCGTCGAGTTGTTGGCCAAGGAGGGCGGGCGGAGCGGGGCGTGGTCGACGGAGGTCGGTGACGCTTCCACCCCAGCCACCGCCGAGCACCAGGCAAGGGTCATCACCTGCTCGACGCGCGCTGCGGCCGGTGATCGCGCGGACGAATCCGGTCCGGCGATCGTCGCCGCCCTGCGTGAGGCGGGCTTCGACGTGGCGCCCGAGCCGATCCTGCTCACCGACGACGAGGACCTGATCGCCGCGACGCTTGCCCAACTGGCCGACGCAGGGGCGCGGCTGATCGTCACCAGCGGGGGCACGGGGCTGACGCCGGGTGACCGCACGCCGGCAGCGACCCTCCGCGTCGTCGACCGCGAGATCCCCGGCCTGGCTGAGCTGATGCGTGCCGCCGGCATCGCGTCCACCCCGATGGCCTCGCTTTCGCGGGGCGTCGTCGGAGCTCGCGGGACAACGCTGATCGTCAACGTGCCTGGCTCGCCGCGAGGGGCGATGGAGTCGCTGCAGGCGGTCATGCCGGTCCTGCCGCACGCGCTGGAGCAGCTCATCGGGGGCGACCACTAGCGCAGCCTGGGCGACTCGACGCCCGAGAGGTCATTGCTAGTCCGCCCGGGCATGGCGCCGGGGGAGCCGGGTAGCATGGCCGGCATGGAGGTCGGGATCCCGTACTACCCCCTGATCGTGCTGCCGGCCGCCGTCGCCATATGGCTCTTCTGGCGCCGCGCCGGCCGCCACCTGGCCGTGCTGCGCGCCGGACGACCGATCGACCGGCTCGACCAGCCGTTGCGCCGGATCTGGGGCGTGATCGTCTACGTCATCGCCCAGCGGCGGCTCCTCAACGAGCTGGGGCCGGGGCTGATGCACGCGTTCATCTTCTGGGGCTTCCTGGTCCTGCTGGTGACCACCGGGAACTACTTCACCAACGGACTGGTGGAGGCCGTCCTGCGCTGGCCGCTGGGTGGCATCGCCTGGATGGCCGCGGTCGCGATCGCGAACCTGTTCATCGGCCTGGTGCTGGTTGCGCTGGTGTATGCCACCTGGCGGCGGGTGGTGCAGCGGCCCGCTCGCCTGGCGCTGAGCCGGGACGCGTTCATCATCCTGGCCATGATCCTGGGGGTCGTGGTCAGCGAGGTGGCCGGCGACGCCCTGCGCTTCGTGGTGCAGCCGGACGATCCGGCTCGCGTGGCGGCGATCCTGGCCGGCCCGGTCTCCCTGGCCCTCGAGCCGATCGGGCCCGATGCCGCCGCCACGGGCTTCGGGATCTTCGCCTGGCTGCACATCGGCTTCGTGATGGCCTTCGGCACGTACCTGCCATACAGCAAGCACCTGCACATCGTGACCAGTGAGCCGAATGTCTACCTCCGCAACCTGGAGCCGCGCGGCGCCCTGCGCAAGATGGACCTGGAGGCCGAGCCGGCGCCGGGCGAGGAGCTGGTGTTCGGCGCCAAGGGCCTGAAGGACCTGACCTGGCGGCACCTGCTCGACGGGCTGTCGTGCACCGAGTGCGGCCGCTGCATGGAGTTCTGCCCGGCGTCGATGACCGGCAAGACGCTCTCCCCCAAGCACTTCATGGAGGGCCTGCGTGACCAGATCGTTGCCGCCGAGACTGCCTTGGCGGCGGCGGCCGGAGCACAGCGTGCGGCGAAGGGTGGCGCAGCCGGGGGGAACGAGGCGTCCGAGAGCTCGCTGAACCTGGCGCACGAGCGAGCGCTCGAGGCGCTGTCTTTGCCGCTGGTGGACCACGCGATTCCGGAGGAGGCGGTCTGGCAGTGCACCACCTGCGGCTGGTGCGTGGAGGGCTGCCCGGTCCTGATCGAGCACGTCGACAGCATCGTCGAGATCCGACGCAACCTGGTACTGGAGGAGGGCCGCTTCCCCAAGGAGCTGAACGCCGCGTTCCGCAACATGGAGACGGCCGGCAACCCGTGGGGGCAGCCGCGCAGCGCTCGCCTCGACTGGGCGAAGGGGATGGAGGTGCCGGTGCTCGGGGCGGATGGCAGCTCGTCGGAAACGGGTGCCGCCGCGCATCGCGGGGTCCTGTACTGGGTAGGCTGCGCGGGGGCGTTCGACGACCGCAACCGGAAGGTGGTGCGCGCCATGGCAGCCCTCCTCAAACAGGCAGATGTCCCGTTCGCCGTCCTCGGGCCACGCGAGACGTGCAGCGGCGACCCGGCGCGCCGGGCCGGCAACGAGTACCTGTTCCAGATGCTGGCCGAGGAGAACGTCGCCACGCTGACGATGGCCCATGACGAGCACAGCGTCCGGACCATCGTCGCCAGCTGCCCGAACTGCTTCAACACCATCCGCAACGAGTACCCGCAGTTCGGCCTGTCCGGCGTGGAGGTCGTTCACCACACCCAGCTGCTGGACACCCTGATCGCCGATGGCAGGCTCCGGCCCGATCGCAGCAACGAGGCACTGGTCGCCTATCACGACGCGTGCTACCTGGGCCGCTACAACGAGGTCTACGACGAGGGGCGGCGCGTGGTGGAGGCGGTCCCTGGCCAGTCAGTGGTCGAGATGGAGCAGCATCATCGCAAGGGCCTATGCTGCGGCGCCGGCGGCGCGCGCATGTGGATGGAGGAACGCGAGGGCCAGCGGATCAACCATCGCCGCACGGAGCAGGCGCTGGCAACCTCGCCGTCGGCGATCGCCACCGCCTGTCCCTTCTGCCTGATCATGCTGCGCGACGGCGTGACCGACCTTGACCGAGCCGATGTTGCCGTCCGCGACGTCGCCGAGCTGCTCGCGGACGCGACCGACGCCTGGTCGCTCGAGGTTCGCGATCGGTCGTTGAGCGTCGGCTTCCGCAGGATCTGGCCGTAGATCCGGCCACGCGGCGGCCCGGCCGGGGCGCCAATCGGCTAGCATCGGTGACCTTACAAGGAGGGACACGTGGCCGTCGTCGAACGCCGAGAGGTTGATCGCGCGCGCGTCAAGGCGATCGTGGAACGCGAGGAGGCCGCGTATCGCGCGCGCACGCCGCGCAGTGCCGAGCTCCACCAGCGCGCCCTGGCATCCATGCCGCTCGGTGTGGCCAGCTCGTTCCAGACCTACGACCCGTATCCGCTCTTCATCACCGAGGGCCGCGGCTCACGGATGTGGGACGCCGATGGCAACGAGTACCTCGACTTCGACATGGCCCTTGGGGTGCTGGCCGCGGGCCATTCGCATCCCGCCTTCGTGGAGGCGATCCAGCGACGCGCGGCCATCGGCACGGCCTTCACCTTCCCGACCGAGGAGCAGGTGCTGGTCGCCGAAGAGCTGAAGCGCCGCTTCCGGGCTGACCTGGTCCGCTTCAGCAACTCCGGCACCGAGGCGACGATGGACGCCATCCGGGTGGCGCGCGGCTTCACGGGACGCGAGAAGATCATCAAATTCCTGGGCGGCTATCACGGTCATCACGACGACGTCCTGATCAGCATCCAACCGCCGCGCGACATGATGGGCGACGTGGAGGCTCCCAACAGCGTCCCGACCAGCGCGGGGATCCCGCGCAGCCGGATCGCGGAGACTGTCGTCGCCCCATTCAACCAGCCGGAGATCGTGGAGCGCATCCTGGAGCGCCACCGCGGGGAGATCGCCGCGATCATCGTCGAGGCGGTCCAGTTCAACATCGGAGTTGTGCCTCCCGAGCCGGGCTTCCTGGAGCGGCTGCGGGAGCTGGCGACCGCCCACGGCAGCGTCCTGATCTTTGACGAGGTGAAGACCGGGGTCGTGATTGCCTACGGCGGCGCGACGGAGTATTTCAACGTCCAGCCCGACCTTTTCTGCCTGGCCAAGAGCATCGGCGGCGGGACGCCGATCGGTGCGTTCGGTGGCCGCGAGGAGGTGATGCGAGTGATCGAGGCCGGTGCCAAGGCACCGCTGATCCAGAGCGAGCTGGCGCACTCGTCGTTCGGCGGAACCTCCCAGGTCGCCCACATGGGCACCATGAATGGTTCGCCACTGGTAATGGCGGCAGCACTGGCCGTGTTGACCAAGGTGCTGACGCCCGATGTCTACCCGCGCCTCCAGGCGATGGGCGATCGGTTGACGGCCGGCAGCCAGGAGATCGTCGACGCGTACGGGCTGCCGGGCTACGCCATCAACGTCGGGCCCAAGGGGATCGTGATGTTCGCGCCGCAACGGGTCACCGGCTATCGCGACTTCATCGGCCTGGATGATGAGCTGTGGTCATCCTCGTTCTGGTTCCTGGCCAACCGCGGCATCCTCATCCCGCCCGCTCCCGACGACCAGTGGACGCTATCGGTCCAGCACACCGACGACGAGATCGACCGCTACCTGGCGGTCTTCCGCGAATGGGCGATCGAGGTGGCCGGCTGACGAGCCATGAGGCGTATCGGCTCGCGTAGGGAGCATCGAGATGCTTGAGCGATGGTCGAGACCGTGGGCACGCCTGTGGAACGGGACCGCGGGCGTGATGGACGCCATCTACCGACGCCTTGGCCGCTCCGGGAAGCTGCTGCAGGACTTCCTGAACGGATCGTGGCTCGGCCACTCGCTGCACCCGGTGGTGGTCGACGTCGTCGTGGGCGGCTCAACCGTCGCAATCCTGCTGCAGGTGCTGAGCTGGCTCGGCGTCGCCGACCTGCGAGTCGCGATCCTCTGGACCCTGGCGCTCACCTGGTTGGCGGGCCTCTCGGCGATCGTCACCGGGCTGACCGACTTCAAGGACACCGCAACCGGCGACGAGCGTCACGTGGTGGGGTTGCACGGGCTGATCAACATCGCGGCGACGGCGGTCCTGATCGGCGCCTTCGTGGCGCTGCTGGGTGAGGCGGACGAGATCGCGGGCTGGCTGATCGTGGTGGGTTTCGCGGTGCTCAGCGTCGGCGCCTTCATCGGCGGCCATGTCGTCTTTAAGTACGGCTACATGGTCAACCACAACGCCTTTGCGGGCGGCAAGAAGGCGAAGGAGTACACCCCCATCCTGCCCGCCGCCGAGCTCGCGGAGGCGACCCCCACCAAGGTGATGCTCGGCCCCACCGCACTCGTGGTCGTGCGGCGCGGCGACCTCGTCTTCGCCCTGAAGGAGACCTGCTCGCACGCGGGCGGCCCGCTCTCGCAGGGCACCCTGGCCGGGTACACGATCGTCTGCCCCTGGCACGCATCCGCGTTCCGCCTCAGCGACGGCGCGGTCCGGCACGGTCCCGCCGCGACCCGCCAGGTCGCGTATCGCGCACGCATCAGCGGCGACCAGGTGGAGGTCCAGGGACCGATCACCTAGTCGGGCGTTATCCTGCTGACGCCGCCTCCGCACTTCGTTCGGCGAAAGGACCCGCGTGACCTACCGCCCCACCGCTGATCACGATGAGCTGCGCGCCGTGGTGCGCAAGCTCGCTGACGAGCGCGTGGCACCGCGCGCCGCCGAGATCGACGCCACGTCGGAGTTCCCGTGGGACCTCAAGGAGCTGCTCGCCAAGCAGGACCTGCTCGGCATCTCCTTCCCATCGCGATTCGGGGGAACGGAGCTCGACAACGTCTCGCAGGCGATCGTGGTCGAGGAGATCGCGCGGGCCGATGCCACCACCAGTCTCATCGTGCTGGTGCAGAAGCTGGGCTCGCTGCCGATCATGGTTGCCGGCACGGAGGAGCAGCAAGAGCGCTACTTCCCGCGGCTGGCCAGCGGGGAGTGGCTGGCCGCATTCGCACTGACCGAGGCCAGCGCCGGAAGCGACGTGGCCGGAATCCGGATGCGCGCGCGGCGCGACGGCGAGGAGTACGTGCTAAGCGGCAGCAAGCGCTTCATCACTCATGGCTCGATCGCCAACCTGGTCACCATCATTGCCTCCACGGATCCCGAGGCTGGACGCAAGGGCCTGAGCGCCTTCATCGTCGAGACCGACAGCCCCGGCTTCTCAGCGCCACGCCTTGAGCACAAGATGGGGATCCGCGGGTCGCCCACCGCCGAGCTGCATTTCGACGATGTCCGAGTCCCGCTCGCCAACCGGCTCGGCGCGGAGGGGGACGGGTTCGCGGTGGCGATGGCCACCCTCGATCGATCGCGCCTGTCCATCGCCGCCCAGGCGGTCGGCATTGCCCAGGGTGCCCTCGAATTCGCGGTGAAGTACGCGGTGCAGCGCGAGCAGTTCGGCTCACGGATCGCCGACCTGCAGGGAATTCAGTTCATGCTCGCCGACATGGCCAGCGGGGTCGAGGCGGCCAGGCAGCTGACCTATGCCGCCGCGGCCGCGGTGGACGCGAACGCACCCGATCTGGCGTATTGGACGAGCTCCGCGAAGCTGATTGCGGGCGATATGGCCATGCGCGTGACCACCGATGCGGTGCAGGTCCTGGGCGGTTATGGCTATGTGAGCGAGTACCCTGTCGAACGCATGATGCGCGACGCAAAGATCACCCAGCTGTACGAGGGGACGCAGCAGGTGCAGCGAATGATCGTGGCGCGTCAGCTCCTGCGACGGGCAGGCGTCGGCCGGCCGGCAACATGAAAGGGGAGTTTCGACCATCAGCCTGAAGATCGTCGTCTGCATCAAGCAGGTGCCCGCGACCACCGCCGAGAAGCGCTACACCGACGACCTGCGCCTGGATCGTGCCGCCGCAGAGGCGGTGATCAATCCGCTTGACGAGTACGCCATCGAGCAGGCGCTCCGACTGCAGGAGTCCGGGGCCGTCGAGTCGGTCGGCTTCCTGTCGATGGGGCCCGAGCAGGCTGCCGAGGCCCTGCGCCGAGCCCTCGCCATGGGTGGGGACGACGCCACCCTGGTCACCGATCCGGGCCTCGCCGGAGCCGACGCGTGGGCAACCGCCCGTGTCCTGGCGGCAGCGCTCGACAAGCTTGCTCCCGACGTGGCCCTCATGGGGATGGCGTCGGACGACGCGCGCGGATCGCTGGTCCCCGGTGCCGTGGCTGCGCTTCGCGGCGTACCGCTCCTCTCCTATGGCTCCGAGCTGCGCATCGAGGGCTCGTCCGCGCGGGTGCGTCGGCTGACGGCCGACGGGTTCGACATCGTCGAGGCGCCACTTCCCGTAGTGGCCAGTGTGACCGACCAGGTCGGTGAGCCGCGCTACGCATCCTTGAAGGGGATCATGGCCGCCAAGCGCAAGCCGATGGAGACCTGGAGCCTCGCGGACATCGGCCTCTCGCCCGATGACCTCAACGGTGCGGCGCTGACCCGGGTGGTGGAGGCGCGCAAGCCGGAGGCCAAGCCGCCCACGGAGCGTGTCGAGAACGTGAGCGCCGACGAGGCGGTGACGCGCATCGCGGATTGGCTCGCCGCCAGGAAGCTCATCTGATGTCAAACGACGTCGCATTTCTCGCCGAATTCAGCGGCGGCGCGCCGACGCACGCGGCCCTCGAGCTGGCAGCTGGCGCTGCAGGGCTGGCGGAACAGGGCAGAGGCGCGGCGGTGGCTCTCGCTTACGGTCCCGGTGCGGCCGGCGCCGCAGCGCTCGGGGCCGCGGGCGCATCCCGCGTCGTCGTCCTGGGCGACGAGGCATCGCCCGCCATCACCCATGCCGCCGCTGCAGCCGCGGCGGTTCGTGACCTCGGCCCAGTCGCGCTCCTCGCCCCCGCGACCCCGAATGGTCGGGATCTCGCTGCCGCGCTGGTCGGCCTGCTGGGGCTTCCGGCCTTCGGGCCGGTTCGCGCCGTGCGCATCGAGGCGGGAAAGGTACGAACCGAGCAGGCAACCCTGCAGGGAATGGTCATCACCGTCAGCGAGCCAACCGACGAGGCCGGCAAGCCGGCGATCGTGCTCGTCCTGCCGAGTACCTTCACCGCTCGCGAAGGCGGAAGCGGCACGGCGAAGGTCGAGCCCGCCCCAACGTCCGAAGCGGGACCGCTGGGCGCGGCGCGCATCGCCGAATCCCACCCGGCCGAGGCCGCGGTCGCCAACCTCGAGGAGGCGAGCGTCATCGTGGCCGGGGGACGGGGAGTCGGCAGCGCCGACGGCTTCGCGCCGTTGCACGAGCTGGCCGCCGTGCTGGGTGGTGCGGTCGGCGCCAGCCGGGCCGCAGCCGACGCCGGCTGGGTCCCGTACCAGCTCCAGATCGGCCAGACCGGCAAGGTCGTCAAGCCGGCGCTGTACGTGGGCTGTGGGATCAGTGGCGCGATCCAGCATCGGGTCGGCATGCAGACCGCCGAGAACGTGCTGGCCATCAACAAGGATCCCGATGCCCCGATCGGCGAATTCGCTGACCTGTTCGTGGTCGGAGATCTGTTCAGCATCGTCCCGAAGCTGACCGCCGAGATCCGGCGCCGAAAGGGGCGCTGATACCCATGGAACTGCTCGGCAGGCGGCGTTCCAAGCGCCCCAAGGCGCACGGTCGAGAGCTGCAGACGTACCGGCGCGGTCTCATTGACCTGACGACCATGATCGACCTCGAGCTGGCGACGCTCGCCGACATGGTCGATGCGCTGCGCCGCCGCGATGCGGATCCTGACGAGGCCCTGGTCGACCTGCAGGCCGGCGAGGAGAAGCTCGACCTCGCCGCCGACTCCCTGCGCGGCATGCTTGCGCCCGAGGAGCTGCACGGGCTCCACGCCGAGTACGAGGCGAGCCTGGAGCGCGCCTTGCGCGGGATCGTCACCGCCGAGCGGGGATGCGGGATCACCCGGCTGCCGTACCGCCCCCCTGACGATGAGGAGCCGCTCATCTACTGGAAGCGCGGTCATCTGAATATCCTCCACGCTCGCCTGCGCATGCAGGAGGTGGTCGCCACGCTGCTGACCTGGGAGCCAGGGATGCCCGCCGAGGCCACCGTGGCGGCGCGACTCGGTCGCGCGCGCTAGAGGTCAGACCGCGCGAAAGGTGGTGCGGGGCACATCTTGTGGTATCCTCGCTCGCGGTACCACCACTGGTGTAGTCCGCACGGGGAGCCTGCATGCTCTGTCCACGCTGCAACGAGTCGAGCACACGCGTAATCGACTCGCGTGACCTTGAAGGGGGAGGCACGATCCGCCGCCGGCGGGAATGCGAGCAGTGCTCGTATCGGTTCACCACCTACGAGCGGCCCGAAGGCGCCCGCCTCACCGTCCTCAAGCGCGACGGTGGGCGCCAGGAATTCGATCGCGCAAAACTCCAGGCGGGGCTGATGCGGGCGCTCGAGAAGCGTCCGGTGACCCTGGCGCGCGTGGAGCAGGCGGTTGACGACATCGAGGGCGGCCTGCGCGCCCGCGGGGAGCCTGAGGTCACCAGCAAGGAGATCGGCCGCCTGGCGACCGAGGCCCTGCGCGACATCGACCAGCTCGCCTACATCCGCTTCGCATCGGTCTATCACAGCTACGAGGACATCTCGACCCTGAAGCGCGAGGTCGACCGGCTGATGAAGCAGCGCACGCCCGCGGACGGCTAGTGGTCCTCTCCGATCGAGACATCCGGGCCGAAATAGCCGCCGGCCGGATCGTGATCGACCCGTTCATCCCCGAGGCCGTGCAGCCGTCGAGTGTGGACCTGCACCTCGACCGCCGGTTTCGGGTCTTTCGGAACAGCCGCTACCCCTTTATCGACGTGCGAGCGGATCAGCCCGAGCTGACCGAGCTGGTCGAGATCGGCGGCGATGACCCGTTCATCCTGCACCCTGGGGAGTTCGTGCTGGGATCAACCCTCGAGCGGGTTGAACTGCCGAACGACCTCGTGGCGCGGCTGGAGGGAAAGTCGAGTTTGGGGCGGCTGGGCCTCCTCATTCATTCGACCGCGGGCTACGTCGACCCCGGCTGGGAGGGGAATCTGACCCTGGAGCTCTCGAACGTGGCCAACCTCCCGATCACCCTCTACGACGGGATGAAGATCGGCCAGATCAGCTTCCAGCGACTGTCGAGCCCGGCCGAGGTCGGTTACGGCGATGCCAGCATCGGGAGCAAGTACCGCGGACAGCGGGACCCGACGGCGAGCCTGTACCATCGGGACTTCGAGCGAGGTCGCATCAAGCGCTGAGCCCCGCATCTGCAGCCGGAGTTCGACGTAACCGAGCCACTCTTCGCCATCACGCCCCTCCGCCCGGCGCGCATCTACGCCGGCGACGTCCGCGTCCGCGTCGTGCGCGCCGGCTGGTTCCGGCCCGATGCTGGCGGCTTCTTTGGCGTCGTCCCTCGACCGCTCTGGTCACGACTGGTCGAGGC
>JBKKBV010000069.1:0-3164 GCA_046713375.1 Candidatus Limnocylindria bacterium | reverse complement strand
GCTCGGGGCGGGGTGACTGGGGGGGGGCGGCCGGCTAGGTGGCCCTTGCCCGGGCCGGGGCGGGGGCGGGCGACGCCGGAGAGGCGCGAGCCTGGCTGGCTCGCGCACGAAAAGCAACTGAGGCTATTGTCGATCCCGAGGACCGTGAGCAGATCGACTCCGACCTCAGGACCCTGGCCGCGCTGCCGATCATGTCCGGCGACTAAGGCTCCTCAGCGGCGGGCGTATCCTCGCGCACAGATGATCCGCCGTCTCGCCATCGCAACGGACGCGCTCCGGCGCGTCCTCGCCAACCCCGACATCCGACGTGCCCAGGTGGCGTGGATGCTCGGCTATGCGGGGGAGTGGTCGTGGCTCGTGGCGCTGTGGGTCTACGCCTACCAGACCAGCGGCGTGGTGGCCGTTGGCGTTCTCGGCCTCGCTCGTACCCTGCCTGCGGCGCTCCTCTCGCCGGCGCTCTCGACGATCACCGATCGGCTGCCGCGACATCGGGTCCTGCTGGCGATCCACCTGGGACGCGCTGCCGTGGTGGGCCTCGCTGCGCTCGCCATCGTTTCCGGGGTCCCGCCGCTGGTGGTGTATGCGATTGCCCCGCTGGACGCCCTCCTCGGGGTCCTGCATCGGCCGACCCATATGCCGTTGATGCCCGCCCTCGCGCGCTCGCCTGAAGAGCTAGTCGCCTCCAACGTGGCGTCCAGCACATTCGAGGGGATCGGCACCCTCGCCGGCCCGGCTCTCGGTGGCCTGCTGGTTGCGTATGCCACGCCCGCCTGGGGCTTTGCCGTCCCGGCGCTCCTGTTCGCGATCGCCGCGCTGAGCGTCAGCGGCATCCGGCCGGCACAGGCGCTGCGTCGCGAGGGTCAGCGAGCGGGTCTGCTGGGCACGCTCTTCGGCGGGATCGGGGCGCTGATCCAGTATCCGCGCGCCGGCCTCATCGTCAGCCTCTTCTGGGCGCAGATCATCGTTCGCGGCCTGCTCAACGTGCTGCTGGTGGTCGCTGCCGTCGACCTGCTCTACATCGGCGAGCAGGGCGTCGGCTACCTCAACTCGGCGATCGGGGCGGGAGGATTCATGGGTGTGCTGGCGACGGTCACGCTGGTCAGCCGGCGGCGAATGGCGGGTCCATTTGCGATCGGGCTGCTGCTGTGGGGAACCCCGATCCTGCTGATCGGGCTGCTGCCGCTGGCACCGGCGGCGGTGCTCTTCCTCGCCGTGCTGGGGCTTGGGAACGCCGTGCTCGACGTGGCGGGCTTCACGATCATGCAGCGCAGCGTGCCGAACGCCGTGCGAGGCCGCGTCTTCGGGGTCCTCGAGTCGGGCGTCATGCTGGGTACCGGGATCGGGTCGGCCCTGGCGCCGCTCCTGCTCGCGTTGCTCGACATTCGGGGAGCGCTGATTGCCACCGGCCTGGTCCTGCCAACGCTGGCTGTCCTGACCTGGCGCTGGCTGGCGCGGGCCGATGCGGATGCGGTGATCCCGGACTGCGAGCTGATCCTCATGCGTGGCGTGCCGATGCTGTCGCTGCTGCCGATGACGGTCCTGGAGCAGGTCGCCGGTGATGCCGTTCCGGTCTCCTTTGCCGCCGGCGAGTCGATCATCCGGCAGGGCGAGGCGGGGGACCGCTTCTACATCCTCGCCTCCGGTCGAGCCGAGGTTGTGGCAGATGGCAAGCGTCTGGGCGAGATGGGGCCTGGCGATTCGTTCGGCGAGATCGCACTGCTGCGGGACGTGCCACGCACTGCGTCGGTGACGGCGGTCGCGCCGGCTGAGGGATTCGCGCTGGATCGCGACGCCTTCCTGGCGGCGGTGTCGGGGGACCAGGGCAGCCACACGGCGGCCGAGACGGTGGTCCTGGAACGCCTGGCCCTGACGCGCCGCGGCCCGGACAGCTAGGCTCCTTCCCATGGCACGCGTCGTCATCCTGGGGGCCGGGTTCGGTGGCATTGCAACCGCGACATCCCTCCGCGACGAGCTCGGCGAGTCCGATGAGGTCGTCCTCGTGGACCGCCGCGACGACTTCGCGATGGGGCTGCGCAAGACGTGGGCGATCCTCGGCATCTCGCCGATCGCCTATGGCACCCGCTCGCTCGCGAGCCTGGCGACTCGCGGCATCACCGTGCTGCAGGGGACAGTCACGGAGTTGGATCCTCGAGGCCGGACGGCCGTGGTTGACGGAACGGTCCTTGACGCCGATGCGCTGGTCGTGGCGCTAGGCGCCGAGCAGCGGATGGATGCGATCCCTGGCCTGGCGGAGCATGGCCACAACGCCTGGGACCGATCTCATCTCGATCACGTCCATGGGCTGGTCGATGCCTTTCGGGGAGGGCGGGTGGTGGTCGGCATCTTCGGGACGCCGTACCCATGTCCACCAGCCCCATATGAGCTCGCGATCCTGCTGGCCGAGCGGTTCGACGCGCGAGGCATCGATGCCGAGGTCACGGTGTTCGCATCCGTCCCGGTCACCCTCCCGATCCTCGGCGCCGCCGCCTGTATTCCGCTGGACGCCCGGCTCGAAGAGCGCGGCATCACCTTCCTCGGCAATCGGGAGGCGACGGCGGTGACCGAACGGACCGTGCATTTCGGTCAGGACGAGCAGCTTCCCTTTGACCTGCTGCTGGCCGTGCCGCCGCATCGGTGTCCATCAGTCCTGGTGGAGGCTGGCCTGGCGCCCGACGGCGGGTGGGTCAAGGTCGATCGAGCCACCCTGGAGACCGGACACCCAGGCGTGTACGCCATCGGCGACTCAACGGTGATCCCGCTGGCCAATGGGATGCCGCTGCCGAAGGCCGGCCTCTTTGCCCAGCGGGAAGGTGAGACGGTTGCCGCCCGGATTGCGGCCGTCCTGCGGGGTGAGACGCCGACCGCCGCCTTCGACGGGCAGGGCGCGTGCTTCATCGAGATGGGCAATGGCGAGGCCAGCACCATCTCCGGCGACTTCTTCGGCGACCCGCCGTCGGTGGCGCTCTCGCTGCCCGACGCGCAACAGCGCGGCGCCAAGGAACGGTTCGAGATGGAGCGCCTGGGCCGCTGGTTCGACGGCTAGCTGTAGTTCCCAAACACGTTGTTGACAGTCGAGAGCCTCCGTGCACGGTGTGAGGTGTTCAGCACCCACAACGGCAGGAGGCTCTCGTGGCTCATCCTAACGCGCGTCTCAGCGTCTTCGG
>JBKKBV010000068.1:0-2805 GCA_046713375.1 Candidatus Limnocylindria bacterium | reverse complement strand
GCCTTCGCCCATTCGTGCTGGAGGAAGCCTACGAGACGGTCGACGCGATCGAGAGCGGCTCGCCGGAGGACCTTGCCGAAGAGCTCGGTGACCTCTTCCTGCAGATCATCCTGCACGCCCAGCTGGCTGCCGAAGACGGGGCGTTCGACCTGACCGATGTGTATCGCACGCTCGGGGCCAAGATCATTCGACGCCATCCCCACGTGTTCGGCGATGTGGAGGTGAGCGGGGCCGACGAGGTGCTTCGGAACTGGGAGGCGATCAAGGCGGCCGAGCGACACGAGGCGGGCGGCCCGCCGTCGCCCTTTAGCAGGATTGCCCGGGCGCTTCCCGCCCTCGCCGCCAGCCGCGAGATCCAGGAGCGCGCCTCATCGCTCGGCTGGGATTGGCCGGCGATCGACGGCGTCTGGGAGAAGGTCCACGAGGAGCTGAGCGAGCTGCACCAGGCCGGGGCGATCGACGGGGATGCTGGACGCGACGCCCGTCTCCACGAGTTCGGAGACGTGCTGTTCGCGGCGGTCAACCTGGCGCGATGGCTGAGGCTCGATCCGGAAGAGGCGTTGCGCACTGCCAATCGGCGCTGGATCGACCGATACCAGCGGGTCGAGGCGCTGGCAGTTGAGCGTGGCCTGGTCATGGTCGACCTCTCGGCGGATGCCAAGGATGCGCTGTGGAATGAGGTCAAGGCCGAGTGACCGCATCCGCAAATGGCCCAATGTCCGGCGGGTGAGACCCTCCAGTAGAATGGCCGCGCCGCGTCGGGGCGTAGCGCAGCCTGGTAGCGCACCTGCTTTGGGAGCAGGAGGTCGCCCGTTCGAATCGGGCCGCCCCGACCACCCCCGGGCCCGTATCATCGGCGCCCGATGCTGACCCCCCTGGTGGCCTTGATCGTCGCGTTCGGGGCCGCCGCGGCATTGACTCCGGCGGTGCGCAGCCTCGCCAGACGGCGAGGCCTGCTGGACCACCCCAACAAGCGGAAGGTTCACGACGTCGCACTCCCTCGGCTCGGTGGCGTTGCCATCGCTGTCGGGTTTTACGCTGGGCTGGCGGGTGCCTGGCTCGTCGCCTCGCAGAGCGCGAGCCCGGTGCGCGCCACCGACCTGTTCGTCGCCGTGCTGCTGGGAGCAGCCCTCGTGGTCGGCATCGGGTTGGTCGACGACCTCTTCGGGATGCGCGCGCGCGCCAAGCTGTTGGCGCAGATCGCTGCCGCGAGCGTCGTGTTCCTGCTTGGCGTCTCCATCGATCACCTCGACGGTCCATGGGGAAGCGTGGAGCTCGGGATCTGGTCGCCGCTGGTGACGGTGGCGTGGTTCATCCTGGTCATGAATGCCATCAACCTGATTGACGGCCTGGATGGCCTGGCGGGCGGCGTGGGCCTCGTGGGGATCGGTGCGTTCGCGCTGATTGCTTCGGCCGGTGACGCGCAGCTGCCAATCGGATTGATCCTGGCCGCCGGAGCCGGAGGAGTCCTCGGCTTTCTGCCATTCAACGTCTACCCGGCGAGCATCATCATGGGCGACACCGGGTCCTTCCTCCTGGGTTTCATCCTGGCCGCGGCGGGCGTCGCCGTCACGCAGACCGGATCGCCAGGCGCGGCACCCTGGGCGCCGTTGCTGGTGCTGGGCCTGGCGCTCGGCGATACGGCGTGGGCGGTCATTCGGCGAGCCCGGGCACGGGCTTCCATCTTCGCCCCCGACAAGCTGCACGTTCACCATCGCCTGCTGGCAGCCGGCCTGCCACAGCAGCGCGCGGTGCTCGTGTTGTGGACCATCTCGGCGGCTCTCGCGCTGCTTGGCGTCGTGACCGCGCGCTGAGCTTGTCACACCGCGCGTGGAGCGCGGCCGCCCGCTGGTACCTTGTGACCACGTGGTGCGCGCATGCCACGGAAGGTGGTTCAGGTGGGGTTAGTACCTTTGCGCGCTCCTCTGGCCAACCCCTAGACTAGCCCGAGGGCGAGCAGCGGTAATTGCGGGCGCATCCAACGGCCGGAGGCGCTCGAGTGAGGAATGTGACCACCGAACTGATCTTTATCCTTGTCAGCGGCGGGCTGGCTGCGCTCGTCGGGGTAGGCGCGCTCGTGGCGGTCCTCCGAGGATGGGGCGCCCCGACCACCATTCCGGGTTCCGCGCCGATCACCGCGGCTGATGAGACACGGATGCAAACGACGCCGATGACCCCTTCCCACGAGGCGGTCGTGCGCGTGGTCTGGTGGGTTGCCATCGCCGGTGTGCTGGTCGGAATCGGCGTCTCGAATGCATTTGCGACGAACCGCTCGGCCATCTACGCGCTCGGCGGCGCCGCGGTGGTGCTGGTGGTCGTGCTGCACGAGATGCTCCCGCGTCGGTGGCGCGGCCGTGCCACGGTCGCCATTGAAGTGGTCGCTGCCCTCGTCCTGGCAACCGGTCTGGTGTGGCTGACCGGGGGCGCCAACTCACCATTTGTCTTCACCTATCACCTCCTGGTCGTGGCCGCCGCGCTGACGATGGGGAGCCAGCTGGCGCTGCTCGTGACGGCCGCCACTTCGCTGGCCTATGTTGCGCAGCTGCTGCTGGATGCCAGCCTCACGGCAAACGGGCTTGACCTGTTGCGGGTGGGCATCAACCTCGGCTCGCTCTGGCTGCTCGCCTATCTCGCCGGGGTCTACGCCAGCTCCGAACGTCGTGTCCGAGCGAGGGTGCTGGAGCTGTCGCAGACCGATGCACTGACCGGACTCTTCAACCGCGGGCACCTCTTCCCGACCCTGGAGCAGGAGGTGCAGCGTACCCGGCGCAGCGCTCGCGGCTTCTGCGTGCTGATGATCGACCT
>JBKKBV010000067.1:0-7132 GCA_046713375.1 Candidatus Limnocylindria bacterium | reverse complement strand
GCCAGCTACGTGAGCGACCTGTGCATGACCGGCCAGTATCACGACTGCGTCTTCTACGAGGACGAGGGGGCCTGAGCGCGTTCGCCACCTTGGACTATGACGGCGCGGTAGCCGCCCTGCGCAGCCGGGGCCGTTTCGGGATCAGCCTGGGCCTGACCCGGATCGGGGCGCTCCTCGACGAGCTGGACAACCCGCAGCGACGGCTGCGCGGAGCGCTGGTCGGCGGCACCAACGGCAAGGGCAGCGTCGTTGCCCTGGCCCGATCGGTGCTGCAGGAGGCGGGCTTGCGGATCGGCACCATGCCGAAGCCCCACCTGGTCAGCTATCGCGAGCGGATCGCCATCGACGGCCGCCCGATCAGCCGAGAGCGGTTCGCCGCTGCCCTGGCCGCGGTGATGCCGGCCGTCGAGCACGTGACGGCGCGCCTTGGACCACCAACCGAGTTCGAGGTGCTGACCGCGGCCGCCTTCCGGGAGCTGTCCAGCCAGGGTCTCGACCTCGCCCTGGTGGAGGTGGGGCTGGGTGGGCGCCTGGACGCAACCAACGTCCTGGATCCGGGGGTGGCGGTGATCACCAACGTTCAGCACGATCACGAGCGGCTGCTGGGATCGACCCTGGCTGCCATCGGCGCCGAGAAGGCCGCCATCATCAAGGGCGGCAACCTGGCAGTGACCGGCGCGCTCGGACGCGGGCTTCAGCCGATCCTTGCCCGCTGCGCTGAGGTCGGCGCTTCGCTGCGCCGGATCGGGCCGGGGCAGCCGTATGACGCCGCTCTGCGGGAGGCTGGCTGGGACGGGACCGTTGTCGACGCGACGCTGCCCGGCGGCCCGCTGGCAGGCCTGCGTATCGGGCTGCTGGGGAGCCACCAGGCCGCCAATGCCGCGGTGGCGCTCGGGCTGCTCGACGCGGTGGTGGAGGCGGCGGACCGACGCGGCCGGGGGCTGAAAGTGGACGAGGGCGCGATTCGGCGCGGCTTTGCGGCCGCCCGCTGGCCGGGCCGGCTCGAGCTGCTCAGAGAGACGCCCTTCGGTCCTGTGCTCCTCGACGGCGCGCACAACCCGGCGGGCGCGCGCGCCCTGGCTCGCTCGCTCGACGAGTTGGAAGTGCGCAGTTTCCAGATGGTCTTCGGTGCGATGCGCGGCAAGCGGGTGACGGCGGTCCTGCGCGCGCTCGCGCCGCTCGATCCGCGGCCGGTCTTCACCCGCGTCGAGGATCCCGGCGCGATTCTCGCCGAGGAGCTGCTCGGGCGCTGGCGGCGCCTTGGCGGAGACGGGCGGACGGCGGCAAACCCCGAGGCCGCCCTTCGGCTGGCCGCCGAGCTTCGCCGCTCCGCGGAGCAGCCGGTCGTGGTCGCCGGGTCGCTCTACCTCGTCGGCGCGGTGCGTGGGATGCTGCGCGGCGAGGAGGACCCGTGATCGAGCTGTCGTGGGGCGAGCGGACCTACGTGATGGGCGTCATCAATGTCACCGCCGACTCGTTCAGTGGAGACGGCCTCGTCACGCCGGGCCGCGACGAGGCGGAGATCGTGGCTGCGGCGTTGGAACAGGCACGTGGCTTCGTGGCGGCCGGCGCTCAGCTCCTCGACGTCGGCGCCGAATCCTCCCGGCCCGCGCAGTTCTACGGTGATCACGCACCTGTATCCGCCGAGGAAGAGGCCGCGCTGGCAGTTCCCGTGGTGGCCGCCCTGGCCGCCGAGTTCGGCGACCGCGCCGTGGTGAGCATCGATACGACCAAGGGCTCGGTGGCTCGCGCTTCGCTGGCGGTGGGCGCCACGATGGTTAATGACGTGTGGGCCGGCCGCCGCGACCCCGACACGGTGGCCGCCACCGCCGAAACGGGTGCCTACCTGGTCCTGATGCACAACCGAGAGCTGGCCGAGTATCCGCGAGGCGTGTTCGACGACGTGGTGTCGTGGCTTGACGCCGCTGTCGAGGATGCCGTCTCGGCCGGCGTCCCGCGCGATCGGCTGATCGTCGACCCGGGTATCGGCTTCGGCAAGACACCCGCCCATTCGATCGAGCTCCTGCATCGGCTGGCAGAGTTCAAGGAGGCGCTGGGCGGGCTCCCACTGCTGGTCGGCACGAGTCGCAAGCGGGTCATCGGTGAGCTGCTGGGCGGCGCCCCAGCGGACCAGCGGCTGGAGGGAACAGCCGCTAGTGTCGCCCTGGCCATTGGCGCCGGTGTTGACATCGTCCGGGTTCACGATGTGCAGGCGATCATGAAGACTGTGCGCGTGGCAGACGGGATCGTGAGGTGGCGCCGATGAGCCACGGGAGCCGAAGTGACCGGATCACCCTGCGCGGGATGCAGTTCATGGGCCGTCACGGAGTTGCATCCGAGGAGCGGGCGGAACCGCAGCCTTTCGAGGTCGACCTGGTGCTGCGCCTCGACCTGTCCAGGCCGGCCGAGACCGATGACCTCATCGACACGGTCAACTACTCGACCCTCTTCAAGCTGACGCGCCAGGTCGTCGAGGGGAGCTCATTCCACCTGCTCGAAGCGCTGGCGGGCGCGATCGCCGCGGCCGTTCTCGCGGCGCACCCGGGGGAGGTGGAGGTCCGCGTCCGCAAGCCAAAGGCCCCGTTGCCCGGGGCCTTTGAGTCGGTCGAGGTTCGGATTCGCCGCGGGCGCGGCGCCTAGGGGGTCTCCGGGAGCGTTCCCAGCGTCACGCTGATCTCCAGGGTTCGCCCATCGCGCACCACGCTGAGGATCACCTTGTCCCCGGGAATGTGGGGTAGGATGCGGGTTGACAGGTCGTGGTCCGCGTCGACCGCGTCGCCATCGACCGCGACCACGACGTCACCCTCGGCCAGGCCGGCCGTATCGGCCGGGCTCCCCGCGAAGATCGCCGGACCCCCGCTGGCGGGTCTCTCGATCAGCACGCCATGGTCGACCGACAGCCCAAGCTCCTCGGCCACCTGCGCGTCCACCAGCTTGTAGTACACGCCGATCCAGGGCCGGGCGATCGCCTCACCCGCCAGGGCCAGCGCGGCGATGGGTCGAGCCACGCTGATCGGGATTGCGAAGCCGATCCCCTGCGCGTCCTGGTTGACCGCGGTGTTGATGCCGATCACCTGCCCGGCACTGTTGATCAACGGCCCACCCGAGTTGCCCGGGTTGATGGCGGCATCGGTCTGGATCAGGTTGTTGAGCTGCTCGGACGAGCTGCCGGTGGGATCACCTGCCTGGATCTGCCGACCCAGCCCCGAGACGACGCCGGTGGTGACCGTGTTCTCGAAGTTTCCGAGGGGGTTGCCGATGGCGATCGCCAGCTGCCCCAGCTGGAGCTCTTCGCTCGAGCCGAGGGTGGCAACCGGCAGCCCGGTGGCGTCGATCTTGACGATGGCAAGGTCCGTCAACGTATCGATCCCGTACACGCGACCGCTGAAGACGCGACTGTCATTCAGCTGGACGCTGATCTCATCGGCGCCCTCGACCACGTGCTTGTTGGTGAGGATCCACCCGTTCGAGTCGAAGATGAAGCCGGAGCCCGTCCCGTTCGCCCCGCCGAGGACTCCGCCGTTGCTGCGTGACTCGATGACGACCACGGCGGGCATCACGCGCGCCACCGCCGTGATCACCGCGCTCGATTCGTCGAGATGCACCTGGCTCACCGAGCTGCCGGTCGGTTGATTCGTCCCGCTACTGGAGCCAGGCCGCAGCAGGTTCGACACGGCCGCCGCCGAGAGGGAGCCCGACACGATCGCCGTCACCAGCGCGATGGTCATGACCGGGACCACGCCGAGGCCGCGCCGCTCCCGGGGTTGGGTGTGGTGCGTCGACGCTGCCGACCACGCCGGCGTGTCCCAGGTTGGTCGCGTCGGCTGGCTGGGAGCAGGTCCAAAGCGCTGGACCTCGGGTTCAGAGGGCTTGGGGTCGGGATCGTCGTGTTCGGTCATCGCTGGTCGTTGCTCACTGCTTTCCGGTCCGGGGCGTCATGCTGATCGTGCGCGGGCCGGGTTGCGGGCGTGCGCAGCGAGGCGTGAAGTTTCATTGATCTTGCGACACCGTCGCGACGCGCGGCAGGCGCACCGTGAACGACGATCCCTCGCCGATTGCGCTGGCGACCTCGATCTGCCCGCCGTGCATCTCGACGATCGATCGCGCGATCGCCAGCCCAAGCCCGCTGCCGGAGGCTCGCGCATCGCCGACATTCGTGCCTCGAAAGAAGCGCTCGAAGACGTGCGGCAGCTCCGACGCCAGGATCCCCGGCCCGGAGTCGCGCACCTCGATCACGGCCCCCTCCGGCGCATCGGAGAGGGTGACCCGCACCTGCCCGCCGTGCGGAGTGAACTTCAGGCCGTTGCCGACGAGGTTGGTGAGCAGCTGCACGATGCGTTCGCGGTCGAACGGAAGCATCACCGGTGCCGGCGGAACCTCGCTCATCAGCGACACGCCCCGCTGCTCGGCCAGCTCGGCGTGCGCCTCGACCACGGATCGGATCGGGTCGCGCAGGTCGCCCGGTCGCACGTCGAGCGGGAAGATCCCCGCGTCGATGCGCGACAGGTCGAGCAGGTTGGTGCTCATCCAGTCCAGCCTGCTGATCTGCTCGCTCGATCGGTCGAGGAACTCGCGGCGCGTCGCCTCGTCCACCTGGCCGTCTCGCTGGAGCTCGGTGAATGCCCGCAGCGCGGCGATGGGCGTGCGCAGCTCGTGCGACACGTCAGCCACGAACTCGCGGAGTCGATCGCGGTCAGCCTCCAGCATCCGCAGCGACTCGGAGAGGCGATCCGCCATGACGTTGAACTGACGGGCGAGGTCGTCGATCTCCACGATGTCCGATCGCGGCGCCCGCTCGTCGAGCTGTCCCTGTGCCAGGCGGCTCGACGCCCGTCGCAGGCGAGCCAGCGGAGTCGTCATGCGCCTCGCGACCAGGGCACCCAGCACCATCGAGACGGCGAGCGCGATCACCCCGGCAAAGATGAGGGTCCCGCGAACACTGTCCAGAGTGGCCAGCCGGCTGGTGTACGGCTCCGAGACGATGATCGTGAACCTGATCGGTCCGGGCAGGCCGACCAAGTTCCGCAACTCCGTCGCGACGCCCTGGTCGGCGACCGCCGGGTCCGGCCGCAGGCCCTGCGTGCGCAGCTGGGCGTCGGTGGCGTCGTCGGGCGAGGCGCGCGCTGCCAGCGAGCCGTCGGCGTTGAAGATGGAGACGGTCCCCTGCGCGAGCGTGTTGGCCGCCGTCTCGGCCACGGGGAGCAGGAACTGCGTGTTGCGGAGCTCCGGAGTGCCGAGGACCTCGGGCGAGACCCTCGAGGCGGTCTCTTCCATGAGCAGGGCCGTGGCCGCAGCGGCGATCTTGGCCCGCGTCTCGGCCTGGCTGACGAACAGCCCAGGCAGGATCTGGTTCAGCGTTGCGCCGGAGATGAGCAGGGCGATCAGCGCCACGCTGGCCAGCGCGATCACCAGGCGTACGTTCAGCCGTTGCATCACGCGGCGCGACCGGGGGCCGGGTGGTCAGTCCTCGCTGAATGCATAGCCGACGCCCCTCACCGTCTTGATGAAGCGGGGCTGGGCGGGGTCCGGCTCGATCTTGTCGCGAATGTGGCTGATGTGAACGTTGATCGTCCGCTCGTCGGCCTCCAGGGCCTCGTAATCGCGAACCAGCTCGAGCAGCTGCGTTCGGGTGTAGACGCGCCCTGGCTTCGCGGCCATGTGGCGGAGCAGGTCGAACTCGGTCGTGGTCAGGCTGATCCGCTGGTTGCCGCGGGTGACGCGCCTTCGCTCGAGGTCGATCACCAGGTCCCCGCGGCGCAGCGTCCGACCAGTCTGCGTATCGGCCAGTTCGCCATAGGCGCGTCGCAGCAGCGCCTTGATGCGACTCACCAGCTCGCGAACGCTGAACGGCTTGACCAGGTAGTCATCGGCTCCGATCTCGAGCCCCACCACCTTGTCCACCTCGTCGGCACGTGCCGTCAGGAAGAGGACCGGTGCGCGCGTCTCGCGGCGCAGCTGACGGCAGACCTCGAAGCCATCGATCCCGGGCAGCCGGACGTCGAGCAGGATCAGATCGGGCGCAATATCGGCGAACTGCTTCAGCGCCTCCTCGCCCGTCCCGACGATGGCGGTGCTGTAGCCCTCGCGCTCGAGGGCAACCTGGACGCCCCGGGCCACCGCGGGCTCATCCTCGACGATCATGATCGTGCCAGCCATTCGGTCTGGGATTCTAGCCCGATCCCCCGCTCGGCCTCCTTGCCGCTCGATCGGCGCGCTGGTACGATGCCGCCCCGCACAGCAATGTCGCCGCCTTCGTCCGGCCGTGCCCCGGCCGAGCTATTCGAGGATCACCCGCACCGATGGACCTGGAGATCGCCGTCAACGCCCGCGACGTGTACGGCAAGCAGAACAAGCGCCTGCGAACCACGGGCGTGGTGCCCGGCGTCCTGTTCGGCAAGTCGACCGGCTCGATCCCGGTCCAGCTCGACGCCAAGGCGCTCGACGCACTCTACCGCGAGGCGGGCCGCACCAGCGTGGTCAAGGTCGCGGTGGACGGGGGCCAGCCAACGAGCGCGATCATCAAGGGCGTCCAGCGCCACCCGCTCACCGGCAAGGCGCTGCACGTTGACTTCTTCGCCGTCGACCTGACCCACGAGATGCTCGCCGACATCCCGCTCGTGTTCACCGGCACCTCGCCCGCGGTCGAGCTGGAGGGGGCGATCCTGTTCACCTCGCTCGACCACCTCAAAGTGCGCGGCCTCCCCGGCGACCTGCCGCACGAGGTCGAGGTTGACCTCGCCCCGCTGGTCGACCTCGAGGCAACGATCCACGTTCGCGACCTGGTGGTCGACGAGAAGGTGACCGTCATCAACGACCCAGACGAGCTGGTCGCCAAGGTCACCCCGCCTCGCGAGGAGGAAGTCATCGAGCCTGTCGTCGTCGAGGGCGAGGGCGAGGAAGGTGCCGAGGGCGAGGGCGAAGAGGGCGCCGAGGGCGAGGGTTCGGGCGAGGGCGCCACGGCGACCGAAGAGGGCGACGAGAGCTAGCCGCTCCGCCCGCAAATCCGCCCTTCCCGCGCGGCTCCCGCATGGCTATAGTCGCAGCGTCCGGCTCGCCTTTCGCGACGAGCGCTCCAGTGGTTCGGCGCGTCCCGTCGCGCTCGCATCAGGAAGGAGGCGACCCGCACTACGCC
>JBKKBV010000066.1:0-2715 GCA_046713375.1 Candidatus Limnocylindria bacterium | reverse complement strand
GCGCCAGCGGGAAGGCGTTGCCGATGAGCGCTGAGCCGAAGCCGCGGATCGGGTTGCCGAAGATGTCGTCTGCCGCGGCGGCGACCGACAGGTGCCAGCGCCAGGCGAGCGGGATGCGGGTCAGCATAATCCCGACGTCGTTGTGCAGGCAATGGTTGGGAGTGAAGAGGGCCGGACCCTGGAGGCCGCGGATTCGCTCGAGGCCGGTGACCCGCACGCGGTACAGGCTGGAGAAGATCGGTAGCAGGATCAAGGTCTGGATCAGGATCCCCGCGGCTCGCGCGACGGGGCTCAGCGGCCAGCCGAAGATGCCGGTGTCGTGCTTCTGCTCCTTCGCGGCGACGACCAGGGCGGAAAGCTGCGCAACGGTGGTGTCGGGTTCCAGGTCGCCGTCGTCGACGAAGGTGCCCATCTCCTCCTCGATCACGCCCAGCAGCTCGATCCGCGCCAGTGAGTCCATGTTCAGATCGGTCGAAAGGCGGGAGTCTGGCTGGACCGATGAGATCGGCACGTTGGCCACCGACGCCACCAGGGCCTCAACGCTCGCGGTACCAAGCGGCGGAAGCGCCGCGGCCCCGGCCCCGGCATGGGCGGTGGCGGCGCCGCTCTCAAGCTCTGCAAGGCGATCGAGCACGATGCGCTTCTTGACCTTCAGGGTGTGGGTCCGGGGAAGGTCCTCATCGGGCCAGATGGTGACCCCGCGGATCTGCTGGTGGGCGCCGAGCTGCGCATTGGCGTCGCGGACCACGGCATCCGCCACAGCAGGATCGTCGAGAAGGAGCACGGCCTGGACCCGCAGCTCGCCGCGCTGCGGCTGCCAGCCGACCACCGTCGCGTCGCGCAGGCGCGCGTCGCGACCCAGGACGGCCTCGATGTCCTCGGGGTAGACCTTCGTCCCGTCGGGCATTGCCAGCATGTCCTTCTTGCGGCCGCGCAGGGTCAGGAAGCCATCGCTGTCGAGCACGCCGATGTCCCCGGTGTGATAGAAGCGGTCCTTGTCGATGGCCGCTCGGGTGGCCTCGGCGTCCTCCCAGTAGCCGGCGAAGACGCTCGGCCCTCGGACCAGGATCTCGCCGTCCTCGGCGATGCGGATCTCGACTCCGGGCACAGCCTCGCCAACCGTCCCGATCCGGTTGCGCGACGGCCGGGTGAAGCTGACCGCGGGCGACAGCTCCGTCGCGCCGTAACCCTGCAGGACGTCGAAGCCCATATTGGCCCAGCGGTTGGCGAGGTCCTCCTCGAGCGCAGCCGCGCCGATCCCAAGCGTCCGGAAGCGCCCCCCGAACTGCGAGATGACGGGCCGGAAGAGGAGCCGTTTTGCAAATCGAGGCAGGCGATGCGCGACGCGGTGCAGCCGCTCAAAGGCGGCACGCTTGCCCGAGGCGTCGACCTTGCGCTGGATGGAAGAGTCGAGCAGCTTCAGGCCGGCCGGCACGATCAGCAGCATCGTCACGCGGAAGTCGCGGAAGGTTCGTATCAGCACCGCCGGCTGGCGGCTGATGGGGTAGACGATCGAGGCGCCGACCAGGAATGGCGCGATCATCCCGCAGGTCTGCTCGAACATGTGCGACAGGGGCAGGATCGAGAGAAGTCGCTCGTCCGGCTGGAACGGAAAGACCTCTTTGAGAGCGGTGGCGTTGGCCACCAGGTTGCCGTGCGTCAGCATGGCGCCCTTCGGCTCGCCGGTGGTTCCGGAGGTGAAGACCACCTCGGCGATGTCGCTCGCCCCGAGGCTGGGGGTGGGGAGTGGTGCGGCGTCGCGGGCGCGGTCGGGGAGCGACTCGATCAGCACGATTGGCAGGTTCAGCCCCTCGGCCATGGGTGCGGTCTGGGTCGAGGCCAGGACCAGCTTGGCGCGCGTGCGCTGCGCGACCTTCGCCACGAATTCGGGCTGGCTACGAACGTCGAGCGGGACCAGCACCAGTCCGGCGAACAGCGCGCCGAAGAAGCCGATCGCCCACTCCGGCCGGTTGACTCCCCAGATCAGGACCCGATCGCCGCGCTCCAGCCCCTGCTCGGTCAGGACGCGGGCAACCCGTGGCGCCAGGTCGGCCAGGTCGCGATATGTCCAGATGCGGGTGCGAAATCCGGGCTTGATGAGGAGCGCAGGCGCGTCTCCGTAGCGCGCCGCGGACTCGCGCAGCAGGTCGACCAACGTTGTACCGACTCCGGCGGCATCGTCGGTTGACGGGACAAGCTCCGCGGCGGTCGGCTCTGTCGCTGGCGGGACGGCGGTTGCCAAGGTTCCCTCCTCCGCTTGCTACGGTACGACCGTCGCGCGTCGCTGGCTAGATGCTTTCGTGACTCAGGCGCCTGCCCCGGCTCTCGCGGCGAGGGCGTGAAGGACGCGATTGGCCCCGTCGCGCCAGGGCGGATAGTGGCTGAAGGCGATCGTCTCGACGTCCAGGGCGGCGATCCGAGCGACACTGGCGCGGGCCAGCGGAAGGTCCTCGCTGAAGACGCGGCTGGCGAAGGTGACCTTCCCGCGGATCACCTGCAGGGTGTCGCCCACGAAGAGGAGCTTGAGGCGCTCGGCGTACAGGCAGATGCTTCCTGGCGTGTGGCCGGGGGTATGGACCACCCGCAGTCCGCCGAGGATCGGCAGCACCTGGCCGTCCTCGACCGGCGTCGCTTCTCCGGGGTGTCGGGTGAAGTAGGCGATCAGCTGTCCGCGGTTGCGGTTCGCCACGGCGTCGCGGAGCGTGACGCTCAAAC
>JBKKBV010000065.1:0-5590 GCA_046713375.1 Candidatus Limnocylindria bacterium | reverse complement strand
ACGGACGCGGGCACGGACGCGGGCACCGATGCGGGCACCGACGGCGGAACCGACTGAGACGCTCCACCGAAGCAGATGAAGAAGTGGCTCAGGCCGGCCTGTGACTTGGTCGGATCGTTGTCACCGGTGTTCGGCGTGATCAGCCCGGTGTCCGAGGTCGCCCCGCCCGGCGAGTAGTTGTACAGGTAGTACCCGTCGGCTGCCTTCACGGCGAGCTTGAGGACCGGCGGCACGGCGGCGCTGAAGCTGAAGTGCGTCTTGTCGGCGTCCGAGGTGATGGTGATCGACCACGCGCCGTTGGTGTAGGTGTGCGTCCCTGACTGGACGAGACCTGCGTCGAGGTTCCAGCCCTCGCCGCTGAGGCCAAGGTCCGCGCAGGAGCTCGCATTACCGCCGACGAAGGTGGGCGTGACGTGGGTGCCGAGGACCGGGCTCATGACCCAGACCAACGAGAGTGCAAGCGCCGACACGGCGGCGAAGAGAAGGGTTGGCCGCGAAACGGCCTTTGCTCGGGCGTTCACTCGATGGTTCCTCAATAACTCTTTCCAGCCCCCTGATGTGCGTTGCACGGACGGCCCGTGCGAGGCCCCTGGGGTCCTAAGGTCCGCGAGAGTACACCGGAAGTACCAGGTTGCCTAGTACTTTCGGTGCCCGGTTTTTGGCGCTCTGGTGCGGTCTGGTTCAGTCCTGATTGTAAACGCGGTGCGCGAAGGCACCGAAATCGCCTCAGCCGGTGCGGCCGCGCGCCTCCAGCAGCACCACCTGCGACTCCTCGGGGAGCGAGGACGGCTGAACCACGGCCTTCGGCTGGCGGATCGGATCGCTGACCGCCATCTCGTGAAGGAAGCGTTCGGGGCCAAGCAGATCCGCCGATGCGCCATCGATCGCGAAATGCATCGGGATCACGATCTTCGGGCTGATCTGGGCGACGACCTCGGCCGCCTCGGCCGGCCCGATGGTGAAGTTGCCGCCGGCCGGCACCAGCAGGACGTCGATCGGTCCGAGCTCTGCGAGCTCCTCCTCGGTGAGGAGGTGCCCAAGGTCACCCAGGTGGCAGACGTGCACGCCGTCCATCTCGACCGCGAAGATGACGTTCTCGCCCCGGTCGGCGCCGCGCACGCCGTCGTGGAACGAGCGTACCGCGGTGATCAGCAGGTTGCGGTGCTCGTACTCGCCGGGCCGGGTCAGCGTCAGCTCGGCGGTGATCGAGCGGGTATAGCTATGGTCGGCATGGCCGTGAGAGATGGTCAGCAGGTCGACGTCGTGCTTGCCTGCGACGAACCCGGTTGAGGGAGGGCAGGGGTCGGTGATGACCGTCGCCTCGCGCCCCTTCAGGCGGAAGCAGGCGCGCCCGTACCAGGTGATCTCCATCGGATGGCCGATGCTACTGGAATGCACGAGCGCCGGTGCCCGCCCAATGACACCGGCGCTCGAAGGAGGGAGGGTGGAGGCGGAAACCCGTTGGTTTCCAACTCGCAGCGACAACCCTAGGAGCCGACGGTGAATCCCAAAGGGGGGCTTGGCTTAAGAAACCTGAACCTAACGCTGCGTCCGACGGATGCGACAATGCGGCCGATGTCCCCCCTGGCCAGGCGCCTCGCCGCCTTCAGCGTCCTCCTGCTGAGCATGGCCATCATCGCGGTCCTGGGGCTGCGCGCGACAGGGGTCGGGCCGTTCACCAGCCCCACTCCCGTGGCGGCGACGGCGACGCCCCGGCCTTCCGAGCCGACCACCTCGCAGGATCCGCTGACCGTCTTCGCGCAGATCGAGGAGCAGGTTCAACAGCTGCGTGGCCTGCCGGCGGCCGACATCGGGCCGCCGGAGATCATGACCCGGGCCGAGCTGGCCCAGGTGCTCCCCGACCTGATCGAGCCGCCGCTCGACAACGCGACCCTGCGTGCCCTTGGCCTCCTCGACGCCGACCAGGACATCGTGGCGCTGACCGAGGAGCTGTATGTCGCCCAGATGCTCGGGTACTACGACTTCGAAGCGAAGCAGATGGTGGTAGTGACCGATGCCGGCCTGACGCCCGCGGCGGAGATCACCTATGCCCACGAGTACACCCACGCCCTGCAGGACGCAGCCTTCGACAGCGGTGCGGCCCAGGAGGCAGCGGCCGGGCAGCGGGATCGGGAGCTCGCCCTGCTCGGTCTCATGGAGGGGGACGCGACCACGGCGATGGTGCTGTGGGCGATCGGGCACCTCTCTGCCGAGGAGCTGGCTGGCATCACCCAGAGCCCTGTCCCTGACATGAGCGGGATCCCGGCATGGATGGTCAGCCTGCTCGAGTTCCCGTACCTGTCGGGGGCCGGGTTCGTCGGTCAGGTGTACGCCTCAGGCGGATGGGATGCGGTGGATGCGGCGTATCGCGATCTACCGGTCTCCACCGAGCAGATCCTGCACCACGATTCCTACACCGACCGCGAGGCCCCGATCGAGCTCGATCCGCTCGACCTGTGGAGCGTCGTCGGCGCGGATTGGGGGCATGCCTCCGATACAGCCCTCGGCGAGGCGTGGATCGCGATCTGGCTCGAGGGGATCGGGGTGAATGGAACGGCGGCGGACAACGCGGCGGAGGGATGGGGCGGCGATCGGTTGACGGTGGCCACCGACGCGAATGGCAGCTGGGCCCTGGGCTGGCGGATCGCCTGGGATGCAGCCAGCGATGCCTCGGAGTTCGAGACGGCCTATGCAGGCGTGCAGTCCGAGCTCCCCTTCGCGACGCGGCTCGTTCAAGTGTCGGACCTTGAGACGCTCGTCCTGCAGGCGTCGTCCGCTGATCTGCTCGAGACTATCGGAAACCTGGCGGGCGGCTGAGCCCTACATCGCGTCGGGGGCGGAGATTCCCAGCAGTCCCAGCACGTTGGCCAGCACCTGGCGGGCGGCCGCGGTCAGGGCCAGGCGCGCCTGTGAGAGCGGAATCTCGGCGGGCTCATCGGGCAGGACGCGGCAATCGCGGTAGAAGGCGCTGAAGAGCTGCGCCACCTCGAGGCAGTAGTGGGTCAGCTCATGTGTCTCGCGCCGCTCGGCGGCATCGGCAACGACGTCCGGCATGGCCAGCAATCGTCGAACCAGCGCCTGCTCGGCTGGGTGCACCAGCAGCTGGGCCGCGTCCCGGGCATCCGGCGCGAGCCTCTCGTCCGCGCCTCGACGCAGGATCGAGCTGCAGCGCGCATGGGCGTATTGCACGTAGTAGACCGGGTTCTCGGCGCTCTGCTTCTTGGCCAGCTCGATGTCCAGGTCGATCCCCGTCGTCGTCGTCCGGGAGCCGAAATACCAGCGCGCCGCGTCCGGCCCGATCTCGGCCAGCAGCTCGTCGAGGCTGATGAACTCGCCGGAGCGCTTGCTCATGCCGATCTCGACGCCGTCTCGCACGAAGCGCACCCAGGCCATCAGCATCCACTGCACCGCCTCGGCGTCGAATCCCAGTGCGCGGGCAGCCGCGCGGTTGCGCGCCACCGTCCCATGGTGGTCCTCTCCCCAGAGGTAGATCAGCTCCGCGAAGCCGCGGCTGAACTTCTGCGCTATGTACCCGAGGTCCGACGCAAAGTAGGTGGGCTGGCCGTTCGAGCGGATGACGACCCGATCCTTGTCGTCCCCGAACGGAGTCGAACGGAACCAGGTCGCTCCATCGGCCTCGTAGATGTGCCCGCTGTCGCGCAGCTGTTCGACCGCGCGTGTCACCCATCCCTGCTCGTGGATCGACCCCTCGCTGGTCCACACGTCGATGCGGACGCCGAGCCGGGCGAGGCTCTCCTCGATCCCCGCGCGAACCTGTTCCGAGGCCCATCGGCCAAGAATTGATCCGGCGTCAGCGCCCTCCGCCGTCGCCTCGGCCCAGGTGTGGTCGGGGACCTGCGCTGCAAGGTCGGCGACGTAGTCGCCGTGATACCCGTCCTCGGGAATCGGCCGGCCCTCGCGTCGAGCCTGCACCGAGCGGCCGAGGTTCAGCACCTGAGCATTGAAGTCGTTGAAGTAGTACTCGCGGGTCACCTCGTGGCCAACCCCCTCCAGCACGCGAGAGAGCAGGTCGCCGACGAATGCACCGCGCGCGTTGCCCACGGTCAGCGGGCCGGTCGGGTTGGCCGATACGAACTCGACGTTGATCTTCCGCGGTCGATCGGCTTGCACGCCGCCGAAGCTCGGCCCGGCCGCGAGGATGGCACCGACCTGGCCGGCCACCCAGGCAGGATCGAGGCGCATGTTCAGGAACCCCGGCGGGGCGACGGTCACCTCCGCGATTCCGGGTGGCAGGCCGAGATGGCGCTTGAGCGTCTCGGCGATGCGCAGCGGGGCGTCGCGCACGACTGGGGCGAGCTGCATGGCTGCATTGGTGGCGTAGTCGCCGTGCTCCGGGCGCCCGGGTCGTTCGAGGCTGATCGGCGGCCAGGCGGCGCCCTCCCGGCGGCGGAGCTCACCGGCCGCCTCAGCGTGGTCGCGGGCAGCCTCGACGGCGGCGCGCAGGCCCGCGCGCAGCGAGCTCATCGGTCCCTGGCCAGGCGCAGCTCGAGCACCTGGTCGGCGCTGAAGCCGCGCAGTGCAAGGGCCTCAGCCGCCACCTCCAGCAAGGCTCCAGCAGGTGCCAGGCCGATGAGCTCGCAATGGTCGATATCGGCTCCGAACTGGCGTGCCAGCTGCCGGATCTCGTGCACCACGCGGGCGATGCCCGTCTGCTCCCAGTCGACCAGGTTCATGCTCACCTGGGCGTAGCGTGGCTGGCCGGGGTTCTCGAGCTGGACCGCCATCGCCTGCACCGCCGGCAGCCCGCCCGACGACTCGCGGATTGTCTCGGCGATGCGCTGGGCCAGGGTGATGTCGTCGGTAGCCAGGTTGACGTTGAAAGCGATCAGTGCCTTGCGCGCGCCGACCGCCACGGCCCCCGCCCGGGGGTGCGGGCGCTTGGGACCGAAGTCGGGGTCGCGCTCCGGATCGGCGCCGAGCTCGGCCTTGAGCCCCTCGTACTGGCCGCGTCGCACGTCGGCCAGGCGGCGGCGCTCGGGGCGCAGGGCAGCCTCGCCGTACAGGTACACCGGCAGCTCGTAGGTCCGGGCGATCTGCTCGCCAAAGCGGCGGGCAAGGTCGACACATTCCTCCATGCGCGTGGACCCCAGCGGCACAAAGGGAATGACGTCGACCGACCCGATGCGTGGGGGGGCGCCGGTGTGCTGCTCCATGTCGATCAGCTCCACGGCGCGCCCGACAGCAGCTGTCGCGGCCCTGACCACGGGCTCGGCTGACCCGGCAAAGGTCACCACGCTGCGGTTGTGCGTCTCATCCCGGGAGTAGTCGAGCAGCGTCACGCCATCGATCTGCCGCACCGTGCGCACGATCTCCTCGACGACCTCCGCGCGGCGACCTTCCGAGAAGTTGGGGACGCATTCGATCAGGCTGGGCACGGCGGACCGATGATACCCGTGGGTACCCGCTCAGGCGTCGGCGGCGGCAGCCTGTTGTGGATCGTCCCGACCGATGCTGTCCGGGTTCTTGCCGCGGACGCGCGCCATGCGCTCAGCGAGCAGCTGGAGCGGAATGGCGCTGGCGAGCGCGGCTGCAACCGTGCGGGGCAGCGATCCTGCCAGGGGCACGCTCA
>JBKKBV010000064.1:0-3629 GCA_046713375.1 Candidatus Limnocylindria bacterium | reverse complement strand
GGCCGTATCGCGCGCAACCTGGGTGATCGCGTTCTGGGTCCACAGGATGGTGCCGAATTGGATCAGGCCGCCAATCACCAACATGAACAGGCCGATGACCAGGCCGAACTCGACCATCGCCTGCCCTGGGTGAGCCCGTCGGGATCGTCTGCGTATCACGGACGCGCCTCCATGCGGAAGCGTGAAGTCGTCGAGATGGCCAGGTAACAGCCGCTGCTGTCACACGTCCCCAGGCCGGGCAGGTATTGGATGCCCGGCAGCAGGACCGGCGCTCGATGGCTCAGCCGAATGGTCACGTACGCGGCTGTCGTGCTGTCAACGGTCGGGCACGGTTCGCCGTTCAGGTATGACCAGACGACCTCGACCCCTTCCGTGCTTGGCGGCGTCGCTGGCAGCGCTGTGTTGTCCGCGTACGCGGTGAACGTACCCGCGCTCCAGTCCCCTCCCACGTATCCCATCAGTCGCGATTGCTGGGCAAGGGCATCGGCCTCGGTCAGGGGCTGCGGTGGAGCGGCCAGCGCCGCGCTCGAGCAGGGGCTGAAGTCCTGGGTTGCCGCCCAACGCCCGGCGTCGCGACCAACCTGGATGAGGGAGTGCTTCGTCGCAAAGATGACCCCGTACTGGATGATCCCGCCGATCAGCAACAGGAGGATCGGGAGGATCAGCGCGAACTCGACCAGCGATTGGCCGCGTGCCGCGCGCGGCCGGCTGTGAGAGGCCACGGTGAGTGGCTTGGGCAATTTGTTCCCCTGGGCAGAGAAGGACCTGGGTACTGGCAGCGGAGATGACCATCTCCGTTGCGCAACCATATCGCGGGCTCCTTGCAGCGTACCTTGCATGTAGAAACGGCGGCGCCACTTCCTACCCACCTAGACTCGGCCGATGGTCGAGCGCGTGCTGGTGCTGCCTCGTGATCGGGTTCCCGGCGGCTGCGATTTCACCGGTGTTCGGGCGGCTAACCAGGAGACGTTGGCGCAACTGCGGGCCGCCTTGGCGACCCACGGTCGTTTCATGGACCGGCCTCTCGCCGAGGAGAATCCGGCCTTCAAGCAGCTGATCCCATATGTTGTGGTGCGCGACGGCCCCGGCGTCTACGTGATGGAGCGCACCGCCGCGGGCGGGGACGCGCGGCTGCACGGCAAGGCGAGCATCGGGGTGGGTGGCCATCTCAACCCGGTTGACGAAGGCGAGGACCCTTTGACCGATGGGCTCCGCCGGGAGTGGTCTGAGGAGCTGGTTGCGGATTGGGAGCCGGAGTTTCGGTTGGTGGGCCTGCTGAACGACGATTCGAACCCGGTTGGATCGGTCCACCTTGGAGTCGTCTTCGAGGTCCAGGCCGATGGCCGCCCAGTCGCGGTGCGTGAGCGCGACAAGCTGACCGGTCGCTTCGCCACCGCGGCCGATGTTCGCGCGGCGTGGGATCGGATGGAGACCTGGTCGCGCCTCGTGGCTGAGCACCTCCTCTAGAAATCGGCCCTTCGGCGGCCCACGCGTATACTCGAAACGATGTCTCGGCTGCGGCGCGCCATCGCGGTCGGCGCCTTGCTCATCGGTCTCGTTTCGCTGGCGGCAAGCGCTGCCGGAGCCGATGTGGGCGTGCTCAGGCTCCAGCTGACCGGGGTCATCGACCAGGTCAACGCCGCCTACATCGAGGAGGGGCTGCAGACCGCCGCGGACTCGGGCGCAGCGGCCGTCCTGATCGAGATCGATTCCCCGGGCGGCGAGCTGACCAGCATGGACCGCATCCTCAAGGGGATCCTGGCCAGCGAGGTGCCGGTCATCACCTGGGTCGCGCCGGAGGGGGCACGAGCCGGAAGCGCCGCCACCTTCATCACCCTGGCAGGGGACGTGGCGGCCATGGCGCCGCTCACCAACATCGGCGCGGCCTCGGTGATCGGAAGCACCGGCGAAGACCTGCCTGAGACCCTCGCCCGCAAGGTCACCAACGACGCCGTGGCGCGCATCACTGAGCTGGCGCGCGACCATGGCCGCAATGCGGAGTGGGCGGAGCGTGCGGTGCGGAACGCGGCCAGCGTCTCGGTCAGCGAGGCGATCGCCATGAAGCCGCCGGTCGTGGACATCCTCGCCGCCGATACCGATGCCCTCTTCGCGGCTATCGACAAGGGGACGCGCGCCGACGGGTACGCGTACACCTTCAACGGCGAGCCGCTGCCGAAGCTCTCCGGACTGTCGATCAGCGACGGGACCATGAACTTCGGCCAGCAGTTCCTGCACCTCCTGTCGGACCCCAACATCGCCTTCATCCTGTTCACGATCGGCTTCTACGGCATCCTGTCCGAGCTCTTCCACCCGAACCTGATCAGCGGCTCGCTGGGGGCGATCGCGATCGTGCTGGCCTTCATCGGCTCCAACAGCCTCCCGCTCAACGTGGGTGGCCTGCTGCTGATCCTGATGGGAATGGCCCTGTTCGTGCTCGAGCTGCATTTCACCAGCTACGGCTTCCTGGCGGTGGGAGGGGTGGTCTGCTTCGTGCTGGGCGCCTTCGCCCTGTACACCGGCGTCGACACCGATAACCCGGTCGAGTTCACGGTCAGCCCGATCCTGATCGTGGGAGCCATCCTGCTCAGCCTCGCCTACTTCTTCCTGCTGGTGCGAGGCTTGCTCCAGATGCGCGCCAACCGATCCACGACCCTCCCGATAGCCACGTTGGTGGGCGCCGGCGGGACGGCCCAGACCCTCATCGCCCCAACCGGCATCGCCTATGCTGGAGGCGAGGCATGGTCGGCCCGCAGCCGGCAGGGGGAGATCCAGCCTGGCAAACCACTGCGCGTGGTCGCGGTGGAGGGGCTGGAGCTGATCGTCGAGCCGGAGGAGAAGGATGGCTGACGCGGTCGTGACTCGATTGGGCCGTGGCCATGCAGCGTCCGAACGGGCGAACGGCGTGGCCGTGGTCGACGGCGCCGGAGGCGCGCTGACCGCATGGTTCCTCGACGGCGTCTCGACCGAGCTTTCGGCGCGCGGCTATCCCGTCCAGCGCGATCGCGAGCGGGATGCCACCGACATCGACGCCAACGTGCGGGTCGTGCTCAACGCGGTCGATGCCGATGAGCCGCGCAGCTTCCGGCGCCGATCCAAGGAGATCTTCGTGGTGGGGGTGGCCGAGCTGCCCGACTCACCGGACAACATGCTGCGCGCCGGCTATCCGCTGCTGGTGCGCTCGCTCTCCAACGTGTTCGTCCCGATCGCCCGCAATGGCGGCGGACCGGAGGCCTACCTGATCACGATGGAGCAGGGCTTCCACCGCATCGCCGGCGAGGCCGATGACGAGACCTTCTTCGCGCGCGTCGTCGACAGGCTTGTGCCGCTCGCGGAGTCCCGGCTGGTGATCGACAACGAGTTCGTTCTCGACCTGCCCCGCGAGTTGTGGCGCGGCGACGAGCACACCCAGGCCATCGCGCGCGCCGGGCAGCGGCTCGATGAGCTCGACCTGCTGCCCGCCCCGTGGCCCATCGACGAGATGCTGAGCGCCGACGAGCTGCGACACGTGAAGCGACTGTTCGGGATCGGCGGCCTCAGTTACGGCAATGCCAGCGAGCGCCAATCGGGCGACGACTTCTGGATGAGCGCCAGCGGCGTGGACAAGAGCCGGCTGCGCGAGATCGGGCGCG
>JBKKBV010000063.1:0-10046 GCA_046713375.1 Candidatus Limnocylindria bacterium | reverse complement strand
GACCCGCCCACTGGCCGGTTTCATGAAGGCGGCCCGCGAGGCCGCCGAGCCGACCCCCAAGACCTAGCGACTAGGCGAGCGGCATGGCAACGCCTCAGGGCCGACGGCGCGGGCTGATCGGCTGGCTCGGTCGGATCGCGGCGGCAGCCACCTTCGGCTATCTCGGGTACCTGACGGTGGAGGGATCGCGCCGCCTCGTCAGCCCCGGCCGCCGGCCGTTCGTGCCGGAGGAGGGCGATCCCGCCACACCGGCCGACATCGGCCTCGCCTATGAGGACGTCCGCTTCACGACCGATGACGGGGTGACGCTATCGGGCTGGCTGATCCCCGCCGGCCGCGAGACGCGCGCGGCGGTGGTCCTGCTGCACGGCTTCTCGGGGCATCGACTGCCGTGGCTGGCCGGGTTCGTGCCGTGGCTGCAACGGCGCTACCACGTGCTGCCCTTCGACTTCCGCGGCCACGGTGGCAGCGACGACGCCCTCATCTCGCTCGGCACGCTCGAGCAGCGGGACGTGGCCGCCGCGGTGCACTTCCTGGCCGGTCGCGGGCTGGGGCCGATCGCGCTGATGGGGATCAGCATGGGCGGCTCGGTGGCGATCATGGCTGCGCCGGACCTGCCGGTGGCTGCTGTCGTCGCCGATGCGGCCTACGCAGACCTGCGCCACCCGATCGCGAACCGGATGCGCGAGGTTGGCTACCCGGGCGCGCGGCTGGGTGCGGGGCTCGTGCTGGCGGCCGCGAGCCTGCGAGCCCGGGTCTGGCTGCGCTCGCCGATGAACCGCGTGGCGCAGATCGCCCCGCGTGGGCTGCTGCTGATCTCGCCGGGGGAGGATCGGCTGGTGAGTCCGCACCAGTCCCTGCGCATGTTCCGTGCAGCGGGCGAGCCGAAGGAGCTGTTGGTGATCCCGGGGGCCGCCCATGCCGAGGCACACTTAGCCGCTCCGGAGGCGTACGAGCGGCGCGTCCTGGAGTTCCTGGCCCGCCACCTGGACGGAGAGCCACCCGTATAATCGCGCGGACCTCCATTCGTCCCTGGGGAGCTGCATGGCCACGAGGGTCCTGGTCGTCGATGACGACCTGAACATCCAGCGCGTCCTGGTCTTCGCCCTCAAGCAGGAGGGTTACGAGGTCACGGTCGCGTCCAACGGCGCCGCGGGCGTGGAGATGGCCCTCGAGGCGAGGCCCGACCTGATCCTGATGGACGTGGCCATGCCCAAGCTGGACGGGTACGCCGCGACGCAGCAGATCCGCGCGGCGGAGAAGGGCGTCGGCCGCATCCCGATCATCATGCTCACGTCCGAGGCCGACGTTGTGCAGCGGGTCCGGGGCCTTCGCGCCGGCGCCGATGACGACATCGTCAAGCCGTTCCATCCGCTCGAGCTGATGGCCCGCATCAAGGCGCTGCTCGCCCAGGCCGGCGGACCAACTGCCACCAAGACCGGCGCCGAGGCTCCTACCCTCGGCAAGCTGTGCGCCTTCTATCCCGCAAAGGGTGGCGTGGGAACCACCACCATCGCCATTAACACCGCCATCGGGCTGGCGCGCGAGCTCAAGCGACGGACGGCCCTGATCGACGCCAACCTCCAGTTCGGCGACCTGCGCGTCTTCTTGGACCTCGGCCTCGATACCGCCTCGATCGTGAGTGCGATCAGCGAGCCGGACCTCGACCTGGACCTGTTCCGGACCATGATGGTCAGCCATCGGTCGGGGATCGAGCTGCTGCTCGCCCCGGCGACCCCGGCGTCCGCCGACATCGTGGTCGAGCGGCAGCGACAGGCACCCGCGGTGATGAGCAACCTGCTGGGTCTCTCGCGACGGCTGTACGACTACACCCTTGTCGACATGTCGCAGGCGATCGACGACTTCAACCTGCAGCTCTTCGACGAGGCCGATGTCATCTACGTGGTGATGACCGCGGACCTGTCGTGCCTCAAGAACGTGCCGCTGGTGCTGGAGACGATGGACAGCCTCGGCTACGAGAAGAGCAAGGTGCAGCTCGTCCTGAATCGGTCCAACGCGTATACCGGCATCAACGTCAGCAACGCGGAATCGGCGCTCGGCCGCAAGATCGACTACCAGGTCATCAACGAGTACCGCGGCGCGATCAGCGCCCTCAACTCGGGGGAGCCGTTCATGTCCAGCAGGGCCGATGCGCCGCTGAGCAAGAGCGTGCTGGCCTTCGCCCGGGCCATTGACAAGGCGTTTGCCACCGAGGCCGTTCCCGCCGGCGCCTGACCGATAAGCGGCGCCTAACGAGCCGATAAGGCCCCGACCCCTAGTCTCCAGCTCAGCCGGTCGCCGCCGGAGTTTGGGAGGCGAGCAGGTGTGCGGCCGGCACCTCACTTCGCTCCGATCCGCGCCTCCCGATGGCGAGGTGGTGCGCTTGCTGGCCGAGACGCTCAGCGCGTCGATCATGGGCGTTGAGGGCCTGCCGGTGCGGGTGGAGGTGGATGTCGCCTTCGGCCTTCCGGCGCTCACGATCGTCGGCCTGGCGGGGAGCCAGGTGCAGGAGGCCCGTGAACGGGTGCGGAGCGCGCTGCGCAACAGCGGCTTTGAGGTGCCCGCCCGTCGGATCACGATCAACCTGTCGCCGGCCGACCTGACCGACCCGCAGTGACGCCGCAGTCCAGGACGGCTATTGTCGCTCGATGGCGAGGCGGATGCGTTACCTCACGATATTTCTGGGGCTGTTGCTGGCTGCATGCAGTAGCCCAGCCGGCCCGCCCCCGAGCACCGGGATAGCTGCGCCGGCCCGGCCGTCGCCATCTACCGTTCCACCGACGGCGGACACGCAGACCGCATCACCGTCGCGGACGATCGAGCCCTCGCCTTCGCTCGGCGCGGCCGTATTCTCCGATCCCGACAGCTGTACCAACCCGGAGCTCGGCTACCGCGTGGCGTACCCGGCGACGTGGTACTCGAACGCGGCCGTCCCGAACCCGCTGAATCCAGCGGCAGAGGGCCTGCCCGCCTGCTACCTGTTCGCGCCGACCGACTTCGGCGTCGCGTACGGCGGCGAGATCTCCTCGGATGTGGCGATCTGGTTCCGTAGCTACGACCCACCGCCGGAGTTCGAGTGGGACTATGGCCCGCCGATCGACGCCCGCATCGCTAGCTCGGCCGAGACCGAAGTCGCCGATCGTTGGGCTCTGTACCAGGAGCTCGAAATCGTCGAGCGCGACATTGCCTTCCAGCCGGGTGACCGCATCGCCCGGTACATCATCGAAGTGGCGGAGCGGTCGTACCTCATCGCCGAGACTCATCGCGGTCGGGATTACGACGAGGCCAAGAGCATGCTCGACCAGATGATGCTGACGCTGGAGGTGGTGTCCTCCTGAGTCTCCGCTTCCCACCGGCTCCCACGGAGAAACGCGGAGCGTCTGTCACCAGAAAGCTAACCTCGCCCCGGCCGATCGCACCATGCTCGTACGCTGGGCGCCAGCGGCTGGCGACTGACAGTGGCGCAAGCCACGCTTGTAGAGCCGGTGAGGAGAGGGTGCTCCGGATTGTCTACCGAATCGAGCAATGGCTTGCCTTCCATTTGTAGACTGACAGCATTCTGATCGGCTGCTTGGCCCGTCGTGCCAGCCCTAGCCACTGATTCCCACCGGGCCGGGCGTCCACGAAAGTCAGGGCGATTCAATGAGCACCCAAGGCATCCACTACGTGACCACCACCGACGGCCTCACCATCGGTGGGACCGTGCACGGCCAAGGGCCGCCGCTGGTGTTCGCCCACGGGGTCATGGTCGATGGCGACATCGACTGGCAAGCGCTGCTGCCGCACCTGACCGACCGGTTCACCTGCTATCTGCCGAGCACGCGCGGCCGTGGCGTCAGCGGCGATCACCCCGACCACAGCCCCGGTCGGATGGTCGACGACATCGTCGAGTACATCGACAGCATCGGGGAACCAACCGGGCTGGTGGGGTTCTCCGGCGGCGGCGCGTTGGCACTGGAAGCGGCGGTGCAGTCCAAGGCGGTGACCGCGGTGGCCGTGTATGAGCCCGCACTGCCGCCTGGTGTGTGGCCCGAGCAGCAGCGTGCGGCTGTTGGCGAGACCGTCGCCCGCATGGGCGAGCTGGCCGCTGCAGGCAAGCTGACGGACGCCGCTCGCGCGTGGGCCGAGTTCGTGTTCCACGACGAGGAGGTCGCGGCGGTGGAGTCCGCCGGCTACCTCGAGGCCGCAGGGCGCTATGTCCCGGTCTTGCTCAACGACATCCAGCAGGACAGCCCGTCCGAAGGCCCTACCCTTGATGATCCGGCCGTCCTCGGCGCGATCTCAGCTCCGGTGCTGGTGCTGCGCGGACCGAACACCGTCAATCCCTTGTTCACCGCCTGCGCGCAGCACGTGGCCGACCACGTCCCCAACGCACGGATACAAGAGATCCCCGGTGCCGGGCACGCCGCCCCCATGACCCATCCCGAGGCGCTCGCCGAGGCACTCACCGAGTTCTTCTTGCCAGCGCACCAGCCGGCCTGACCCTGCCCGGCCCCGAGACAATCGCGGCCAAATGGGCGCTCACCCGCCGACGACCTGCGACGGCTGGCGCTCATGTTCGACGAGACCAGCGATGAGGCAGGTGTCGCTAGGTACACCCGCCGGCACCTTCGCGACCTTCATCGCTGACGAGCTTGCGACAGCAGGTGATCGGTTCCGCAACGAGCCTGCCGGTCGAGCAGGACGCAAGCGGCCGCGAGGTGCGCGGGGCCTGACAGAGGGGTAAGGGTCACTGTACGGCTGCCTGCGCTCGGGCGAAACTTGACACTGGTGCGCAAGCGGCACTGAAAGCCCCCTAGCACCATAAGGCACTATTCGCCCCGGCCAGTGGGACGACGACTACCTCCCGCGCGCAGCCTGCTCAGACGCGACCCGCTTTCGAGATAGAGGCCATCCCACCGGAGCTGGTCGGAGCTCACCGTAACAACCCGTACGCCTACGCAGGTAGCCGGCCGCCCTCGGCTGCATGTGTCAAGTGGTTTGGCGGGACGTAGACAGAGAAACTTCCGGGATTGGATCGCCAAATGTTGCGGCTGAGGGGCTCGTCCTGAAAGCTGAAGCACCCTCATGAGCACCCTTATGGAATCGCTCCATGCTTCCCAGAGCGAATCAATCAATCCTGGCTGAGTCGACCCAATAGCATCGGCATCGGAGCCGCCGGGGAGCCTCGCCATATCCGTCCGACTGGTCTAGATGGTCGGATCGGTGCGTGAGGATACCGGCGGCTACGCGGCGTCTAGCCCCATATAACTCGGTATTCGCCCCGGCGCACCTGCTGACCCCATCCCGCCAACGCATGGGCCTCATGGATCGGAACGACCGATGGAACGATCGGTAGGCGATAATCTTGCCGAGCGAGACCATTGCATCAGGAGGAACTTGAGGTGCACGTCGAGCGCGTCGGTACGGGAGCGCAGACGATCGTGTTCATCCACGGCAGCATGGCCCCCGGATGGGAGACTTGGTCGGCCCAGCGCGAGTTGGCGAGCGACTTTACGCTGGTGGTGCCCCATAGGAGCGGGTACCCGCCAAACCCGCCCCGCCAATCGACCGACTTCGATGAGGACGCCGCCGAGATCGCACGCCTGATCGACCCCGGCACACATCTGGTTGGCCAGTCCTACGGTGCCGTGGTGGCGTTATTGGCCGCGGCGCGCGCCGTTGATCACGTGGCCTCGTTGACCGTCATCGAGCCGCCTGCGTTCGCCCTTGTGCGGGGCAATCCCGCCGCAGAGGAATTGATCGCCGGCATGACCGAACTTCTAGCGAATCGGGACCAGGACGTACGTGACTTCCTCGTCCAGTTCCTCGATGCGGTCGGCAGTCCAGAGCCGGTGCCCGAGCCGCTGCCGCCCGAGTTGGAAGCGTGTGCGCGCGCGACGATGGCCGAGCGTCCACCGTGGGAGGCACGCATTCCGTTCGCCACGCTCCGGAACGCCGGACTGCCCGTGCTCGTCGTCTCCGGCGGCCACAGTGACGCCTTCGACGCCGTGTGTGATGTCATCGAGCACGAGCTGGGCGCAGAACGAGCTGTCATCCGGGGGGCAGCGCACGAAGTCCAATCATTGGGCGCCCCCTTCAATCGTCGGCTCCGCGAGTTCATCGGCGCGTCACCGGCCTCCGACACCCCAGCGAGCGCGACCTAGCCCCACTGCTCACTATTCGCCCCCGCCGATCTGCCGAAGGACGGCACGGGCTACGACTTGCCGATCGCGGTCGGGATCCTGGCGGCTTCGGGGCAACTGCGCGACGTCGATCGGCTGCGAGAGACGGCCCTGGTCGGCGAGCTGGGGCTGGATGGCGGGGTGCGCCCCGTGCCCGGCACCATGGCCCTGGCGGCGGCCTCCTACAACGCCGGCGTCCCGTCGATGATCGTGGCCGGAGGAGCGACCGGTGAGGCCGCCGCCGTGGCTGGTCTGCGCGTCCACGGCGCCGCCTCGCTGGGTGAAGCGGTGGGTCACCTGGCGGGCGTGCGCGACCTGCCGGTGGCGGAGCCGACGCACTTGCCCGCACGCGTCGAACTGCGGCGCGGTCCTGATCTTGCCGAGGTGGCCGGCCAGGCGCTGGCGCGCCGCGGGTTGGAGATTGCGCTGGCCGGGCACCACAACCTTGCGCTGTGCGGGCCGCCGGGGATCGGCAAGACGCTCCTGTTGCGCTGCGCCGCCGACCTGATGCCGCCACTCGAAGACGACGAGGCGATCGAGGTCAGCCGCATCTACTCCGTGGCCGGGCTTCTCGATCGGCGCGCGCCGCTGCTGCGCGAGCGACCGTTCAGGGCGCCGCACCACACCATCTCGACCCAGGCGCTCGTCGGGGGAGGGCCGCGGGTGCGGCCCGGGGAGGCCTCGCTATCGCATCGGGGCATCCTGCTGCTCGACGAGACGCTTCAGTTTCGATCCGATGCGCTCGACGCCCTGCGCGAGCCCCTCGAGGGTGGGAGCGTCACCATCGCGCGCGTTGACGGGGCACTGACCATGCCGGCGCGCTTCACGCTGCTGGCCGCGTTCAATCCCTGTCCTTGCGGCTGGCGCGGCTCGAGGCAGCGGGCGTGCACCTGCGAGGACGCCACCGCGCGCCGCTACCTTGCCCGGCTCTCCGGACCGCTCCGCGACCGGATCGACCTGTGGGTGACGATGGCGCAGTCGGCCCCGGGCACTGCCGCCAGCACCGATGGCATTGAGCCGAGCGAGGCGGTGGCGGCCCGCATCGGCAGGGCATGGCGACGACAGCTGGAGCGGCAGGGCAGCGCCAACGCCGACCTGGCGGCCGGCGCGCTGGGCCTCGACCGGGGATTTGGAGCGGTGGCCGACGGCGTCCTGGCGCAGCGCGCGCGCCGCTTCGGGATGTCGCCGCGCCGGATCCATCGCGCTGCCCGCGTGGCGCGCACCATCGCCGACCTCGCCGGAGTCGTTGAGGTGACCCGGGAGCACGTTGACGAGGCGCTCACGTACCGCGGCGCGGTGGACTCGTGATCGGGGTTGGGGCCAGAGGTCCCGTGTCGCCAGGACCGGCGCTTGCGGCCGTCGAGAGGCGCTTCCGCTCCGACCAGGGTGGCTGGACGGGGATCGATCTGGGCGAGTTCGACGGGGAGGCGGAGGCGCCGTACTGGATCGCGATCTCGCTGGTTCCCGGCGTCGGTCCAGTTGGCTTCGCGCGGTTGCTGCGACGCTTCGGGAGCGCACGCGCAGCGTGGGCTGCCGGTCCGACGCTGCTGCAGGCGCTGCCAAGGGTCCCGGATGATGCGGCCCCAGCGCTGGCTCGACTGCGTCGGGAAGGGGCGACCCGCGTGGCCTCGCGGGTGGAGGCTGCCACGCGTCGGTGCGGGGGCGTCGTCCTCACCGCCCTCGATCCGGGGTATCCGGCTGCGCTGAGCGCGGCCGATCCACGGCCTCCGGTTCTGTACCTTGCTGGCGATCCCGCCTCGATGGCGCGACCGTGCGTAGCGATCGTGGGAACCCGCCGCGCCAGCGGCTATGGCCGATCGTGCGCTGCCGAGATCGCCGAGGAACTCGCACGTGCAGGCGTCACCGTGGTGAGCGGCCTGGCGATCGGGATCGATGCGCAGGCGCACATGGCCGCCGTGGCCGCCGGCGGCCGGAGCGTCGCGGTCCTCCCGTCACCGCTCGACCGCATCTACCCACCCCGCCATCGCGACCTCGCCGCCCGCCTGGTCGCGACCGGCGGCGCTCTGGTCTCCGAGCTCGCGCCAGGCCATGCGCCAGGCAAGCCGGACTTCGCGCGGCGCAACCGCATCATTGCTGGGCTGGCGCGTGCGGTGGTGGTGGTCGAGGCGCCGGATCGCTCCGGTGCACTGCTCACCGCTGCCGCGGCGATCGATCACGGTCGGGAGGTGTTCGCAGTCCCTGGTCCGATCGACGCCATCGCCTCGCGTGGCTGCAACCGCCTGATCGCCGATCACCAGGCGACCATCGTGACGTCTGCAGCCGCACTGCTGCATCGCATCGGCGCAGAGTCCGGTGGCCGGCCGGTGAGCGTCACCAGCCTCTCGGACCCGGAGGCCATGGTCCTCCATGCACTGCTCGAACGCCCTGCCTCGATCGAGGAGCTGATCGGCCGCACGGACATGGCAACCGGGGCACTGGCGAGCACGTTGACGCTCCTCGAGGCTCGTGGATTGGCCGAATCCTACGGTGGCGCGACCTTCCATCCGACCCTCGCCGCGCGCCGGATCGGGCGCCCAATCGGGCTTGACAGTTGATCCGCGGGTATACTTCGTGCGCCACCAGGCAGCCGTGGGTCGTGCCCGACAGCGGTCCGCCCGTGACAGGAGTCAGCGTCTATTGATCTCGATTCGCAGTGCGCGTTTAAGAAACCGCGCCCCATTTGCGTCGCTCTCGTACCAGCTGCGACGCCATCGTGCCATCACCCGCACCCTGCTCGCAGCTCTCTCCCTGGTCCTCGCAACCGCCGTCTCGATGGGCGGTGCCGCGCAGGCCGGGCTGACGACCATCCTCCCAGCCCCGACCTCCATCCTTCCGGTGGTCATTGGCGCGGGGATCGGCACCGGGCAACCCGTGACCATGACCTTCAGCCATTCGATGGATGCGGCCTCGGTCGAGGCGGCCCTGTCGATCTACCCGGCGCATCCCGTACGCATGGCCTGGTCCGACGACGGGCGGGAGCTCCAGGTGCTGCCCGATGGCCTCTGGTCGCCCGACAGGCGTTACGGCCTGACGGTGGAGGGAACGGCTCGCACCGCCGGGGGCGCGCTGCTGGGATCACCAACTCGCTTCAGCTTCACGACCGAGACGGCGCCTCGCGTCAGCGACTTCGCCATCAACTATGTGGCGGAAACGGTGGTCCCTGCCGCGGCGATGCCCGCCACCGAGGCCGATCTCCTCGGGCCGCCGACCGACACCCGCTCGGACGTGAGTGCCGAGACGTCGATCGAGATCGGGTTCAGCGCACCGATGAATCAACGTGAGGTGGAACAGGCGTTCGTGCTGAGCCCCGCCGCGCCGGGCATCTTCCGCTGGGACGACAGCAACATGACCTTCACGCCGATCGAGCGACTCGCATCGGGCGCTCGCTACGCCGTCTCGCTGGTAGGGGTCCACGACCGCGCCGGGAACCCGCTGGGAGGAGACGCCTCTTTCTCGTTCACGACCCGACCCGGTGCCCAGGTGGTGCAGAGCACACCAAAGGCCGATGCCACCGGCGTGACCGCCAATGAGATCGGCATCTGGTTCAGTCAGCCGGTGGATGCTGTGGCGGTCGGCACCGCGCTACGGGTCACTGATCGATCGACCGGTGCCACGCTGACCGGCAACACGTCCTGGAACGACACGGAGACCCAGCTGGTCTTCAAGCCGGCACGCGCCCTGGCGGCCGGCCACCGCTTCGACGTGAGCCTGGGCAAGGGCGCCGTCGACGCCGATGGCAATGCGGTAACCGCCACCCTGACGTTCGTCACCAAGTCGCTCGCGGTCGCGCGACCCCGTGTTTCGGTCCCGGCGCCGGCGCCCTCGTCAAGCCTGGTCGGCTACGCGCTGAACCAGGTCAACGCGGCCCGCGCCGCGTACGGT
>JBKKBV010000062.1:0-4680 GCA_046713375.1 Candidatus Limnocylindria bacterium | reverse complement strand
TGGCGCCTGTGGACCGCGACCCTGACCGGCGTGACCGACGGCGCCTTCGGCCTCCCCAACCGAGCGCCAGAACAGCTCCTCTACCTGAACCCCGCCGTCGCCATGGTCGAGATCGTGGCCGACACCGAGATCACGACGGGCGACATGGGCAAGATCATGGCCGAGATCCGCGGCACCGCCGGCATCGAGTGCGAGCGGGGCTTCTGCTTCCCCACCGATGGCGGAGCGCCGGTCGAAGGCAAGCCCGGTTTCAACGGCGCTGGCGTCAACGCCGAGTGTGGACCGAACGAGCGGTGCGCACAGCCCGGCGTTCAGGCTGTGTTCGATCCGCAGCCCGTCGCCACCGGCCACTTCCGGCCCCGCTTCGCGCTCACCTTCGCGGGCCTGTCGCTGCTCCTGACCCTCGCCTCCATGCGTCTCGTGGTTCCCGCGGGGCTGGGCTTCCGGCTGTTCCGCCGCCGGCTTCGCGCGGCCCCGGAGACTGACCTGTGACCGATCGAGCCCTGGCCGCCCTGATCGCCGACCGACTTGGCGCGGATGCGCTGCGGCGGCTCCGGTCGCTTCGGCGACGCCTCTGGCTGCGCCGCAGCGTGCGGGTGGCGGGGATCGCCCTGGCTGCGGCGCTCGGCGCCATCGCGCTGGTGCAGCTCGTCGCCCGCACCGTCGCCCTGGAGTTCGCGCCGTGGCTGATGGCTGCCATCACGGGGGTGGCCCTCGTGGCGTGGGCGGTCGTCTCATGGCGATTGAGGCCGTCACTGACCGATGCGGCTCGCGGCGCCGACGCGGAGCTTGCCCTGCGTGAGCGCCTGGGAACGGCCCTGGAGCTGATCGCCGAACCGGATTCCGAGGACCCGCTCTCTGCCGAGCTCGCGGCTCGCCAGCTGGCCGATGCTCGCACCCGGCTGGCCGGTGCCGACCTGCGCTCGGCGTTCCGACCCCGAGTCGCCAGGCGTCCGTCCGCGGCCGGCGGCATCGCGGTTGCCCTGCTGGTGGTGCTCATCGTGTGGCCCAATCCGCAGGACGCGTTGCTTCGTGATCGGCAGGCCGCACGCGACGCGAGCCGCGAAGTGGCGCAGCGCATCGAGGAGGTCGCCCGCGAGGCCGAGGAGCAGGGGGCCGACTCGCCGGACCCGCGCCGGGACGCCCTGGTGGAGCAGCTGCGCCGGCTGGCGCGCCAGCTTCGCGAGGGAGGCGATGACCGGCAGGAGATGCTCGCCAAGATCGGCGCCGTGCAGGAGCAGCTGGCACGCCTGACCGACCCGCAGGCGGCAATCAAGGATGCGGGGCTCACGCAGCTGGCGCAGCAGACCTCGAAGGCGGCGACGGGCAAGGAGGACGCCAACCCGGAGGGCGATCCCGAACAGGCTGCGAAGGACCTGGAGGCCCTCAAGGACCAGGTCAAGCAGATGAGCAGCGGGCAGGCCGCCGCGCGCGCCGAAGCCCTTCAGCACGCGGCACAAGGAGCCGCCGGCACGCAGCCGGAGGTCGCCCAGCGACTGGCCGAGGCGGCGGACGCTCTCGACAAGGCCGCGCGCACTGGCAATCCGCAGGATCAGCAGGCGGCCGAGGATGCGCTGCAGCGCGCCGCGGACGCCGTGCGCCGATCTGAGCAGGACCGGCAGATGCAGCGCAGCGTGGCACGCGCCCAGTCCGCCCTGCAGGACGGCGCGCGGCAGGTTGCTCGAGCCGGACAGCCCCAGCCCGGCGCATCAGGTCAGCCTGGGGGATCCGGGCAACCTGGCGGCAGCGGCCAACCGGGTGGGAGCGGCCAACCGGGCGCATCGGGCCAGCCAGGAGGATCCGGCCAGCCGGGCGGCAGCGGGCAGCCTGGCGCTTCAGGGCAGCCGGGTGGGCAACCGGGCGCGTCCGGTCAACCAGGCGGTCAGCCTGGTGGACAGCCCGGGGGACAGCCGGGCGGGCAACCCGGCGGGCAACCCGGTGGACAGCCAGGCAACCAGCCCGGAACAGGGGGCCAGGTCGGCAGCGGCGGTGGCACGACTGTGCGTCGGATCCCGGGCGGCGGCGTGCGCATCGGCGGCTTCGATGGACCGAGCCAGGGGAACAAGGACTTCACGATCTCTGGACTCGACGACTTCTTCGCGCCGTTCGATCGAATCGGCCGGCCGGGCGACCCGAGCTACATCGCCGGGCAGGGTGGGGATGGCGGGCAGGACCAGACGGGCAGCGGCAGCGGGGTCGGCTTCGACAACGACGCGGTGGTCCCCTATCGGTCCGTGCTCGACCTGTTCCGCAACTTCGCCAACTTCCAGCTTGATCGACAGCAGGTCCCGATCACGCTCAAGGACCTGGTGCGCGACTACTTCTCCCGCCTCGAACCCACCACGGAGTGAATAGACCGATGGCCGAGCAGAGCACCGCCGCACCCCCCGAGCCGATCACGCCGGAGCGCTTCAGCGAGCTGGCAACGGCCATCGAGGCCGAGGTCGGCCGCTTCATCGTGGGGCAGAACCAGCTGGTGCGACAGACGCTGATCAGCCTGCTGGCGGGCAGCCACGCATTGCTGGAAGGGGTACCGGGGCTCGGCAAGACGATGCTGGTGCGGACGATCTCCGAGGCGCTCGACCTGGGCTTCTCGCGGATCCAGTTCACGCCGGACCTGATGCCCGCCGACATCGTGGGCACCAACATCATCGTGGAGGAGGGCGGCGAGCGTCGCTTCCGCTTCCAGCAGGGACCGATCTTCAGCAACCTGGTGCTGGCCGATGAGATCAATCGGGCCACGCCGAAGACGCAGAGCGCGCTGCTGGAGGCGATGCAGGAGCATCGTGTCACCGTCGCCAAGCAGCAGTACACGCTGTCGGAGCCGTTCTTCGTGCTGGCCACCCAGAACCCGCTCGAGATGGAGGGGACCTATCCGCTGCCGGAGGCGCAGCTCGACCGCTTCTTCTTCAAGGTGGATGTCCCCTTCCCGACCGAGGCGGAGCTGATGGAGATCATGGCGCGCACCACCGGCGCGGAGCGGATCACCGTCCACCAGGCCGCCACCGGGGCCGACATCCTGGCCATGCAGGCGCTGGCGCGCGACGTCCCGATCGCCAGCCACGTGATGGCCTACGCGGTGCGCATCCTGCGTGGAACCCATCCCGACAGCGAGTCCCCGCCGGACCTGGTGCGCAGGTACGTGCGCTACGGCGGCTCACCACGCGGCGCGCAGGCCATGGTGCTGGGAGCCAAGATCCACGCCCTGTTGGACGGCCGCTTCAACGTGGCCTTCAGCGACGTGCAGGCGGTGGCGGCGCCGGCCCTGCGCCATCGGATCATCCTCAACTTCGAGGGCGAGGCCGAGGGGATCAACAGCGACAGCGTGGTCCGCGCCATCATCGCCGAGACGCCCACCGAATCGGTCGAGTAGCCGCGCATGACCGCGCCGGTCGCGCACGCCGCGGAAACCGGTGCAGGCGCCGATCTCCTCTTCGACGAGGCTTTCCTGCGCCGCCTCGAGCAGCTGGAGCTCGCGTCGCGGCGCCTGACCGCCGGCCGCATGAAGGGCGAGCGACGCTCGGTGCGCCGCGGCCAGAGCGTCGAGTTCGCCGACTATCGCAACTACAGCGCCGGTGACGACCTGCGGCAGCTCGACTGGAACGTGTACGCCCGCCTCGAGCGGCTCTTCATCAAGCTCTTCGTCGAGGAGGAGGACGTCACCGTCCACGTTCTTGTCGACGCCAGCCGCAGCATGGACTTCGGTGAGCCGAACAAGCTGACCTTCGCTCGTCGCGCGGCGGGTGCGCTCGCCTACCTGGGGCTGGCCCACCTCGACCGGGTGAGCATCGCATTTCTCGGCGAGGGACGCGCTGTCAGCCTGCGTCCGCTGCGCGGCAAGGCGCGGGTGTTCGAGGTGTTTCGCTTCCTCTCTGAACCACGCGCTGAGCGGCTCACCGGCCTCGCCGCCGCGGCCCGCGACTACGCCAGCCGGATCCGGGGCCGGGGCCCGTTGATCCTGGTCAGCGACCTGCTCGATCCGGGCTACCTCGACGCGCTGCGCGACCTGGCCGGGACCCGCTGCCAGCAATCGGTGCTGCACGTGCTGGCGCCAGAGGAGCTCGATCCGGACGTCCCGCCGGATGCGCGGCTGGTCGACAACGAGACCGGCCACGGGATCGAGGTGACCGGCGACGACGACCTCGTGGACCGCTACCGCACGCGGCTGGCCGAGTGGCAGGAGGAGCTGGCGGCGTTCTGCGCGCGGCGGGGCGGCGCCTATGTGAGCGTCCCCTCGGACGTGGACCTGTCCGACCTCCTGTTCGACGTCCTCCGCCGCCGCCGGGTGATCGAGTGACGAGCGACCTGCTGCCCGGTGAGGAGGCGGGCGGACGCGGGGGCGCGAGCGTCGCTTCAGCCGCGAGCGGTCGCGCGCCCGACCGCCTCGTCCCGTGATTACTCCGCTGGCCCTCATCGGCCTGGTCAGCCTCCCGATCATCGTCGCCTACTACATGCTGCGGCTGCGCCGGCGGAACGTGCCGGTCGGCAGCACCTTCCTGTGGCAGCAGCTGGTGCGCGACGTGGAGGCCAACGCACCGTGGCAGCGGCTGCGCTTCAGCTGGCTGCTGATCGTGCAGCTGCTGATCGCGCTGCTGGCGGTGATCGCCGCTGCCCGACCGTTCATGACCGTGAGCTCTGACCTCGCCGCCAACGTCGTCCTGATCGTGGATACCTCGGCCT
>JBKKBV010000061.1:0-9500 GCA_046713375.1 Candidatus Limnocylindria bacterium | reverse complement strand
GACGGTGATCCCGTTCTCGATCGGGATCGGCCTGTACGCTGCCGGCTGGATCGCCGACCTGCCGGCGTTCAAGTGGATCGGCTCCGGAATGGCGGTGGGGGCGGCGATCGCCTACCTGGCCTTTGCCACGGCCTTTGGCGGGGACGCGTTCCGGCTGATTGGGTCCCTCGTGATCATCGGGCTGGGGCTGGCGCTGGTGGCCGGCGGCCTCGCCGACCGGCTGAGCCGCAAGGGAAGCGGCTAACGCGGATCAAGCCCCGAACAGCGTCGGCAGCACGGCCGCCGTCACCACGACGCCCAGGGCGGCCGCCGCCGCCGCACGTCGCAGCCGCGACCACGAGCCGGCCGTGAAGGCGCCAAGCGCCGCTGCAGGCGATGCTCCCGCCAACCCGGCCAGGGATGCCGCCACGGCGTGGGCCAGGGTCGGCGACGCCGTCCCGAGCTGCCGCTCGCCCGCACTCACGGCACCGGCCACCACCACCAGCAGAGCGCCGAGCAGCGCAGCGCCGAGGGTGCCGGTGAAGGCCCGCAGGCGCCCGATCTGGGTTCCGCCCGCAGCCGCAGCCCCGACCACCAGCGACATCGCCACCGCCCAGGTTCCGGGCGCGAGCCGGGTGCTCTCCTGAGGAGGTGCCAGCGCGTACCAGGCCAGGGCAACCGCCGGCGCGGCGAGCATGCCGAGGGCCGCGACCCAGGTCAGTGGCCGGGTCCAGTCCTCCGGGTCCTCGGGCGGAACGACCGCGCCGAGGCGGACGCTGACCGGGACCAGCTCGTCGTCATCGCTCGGCAGCGTCACGTCCCGACCCCTCGCCCATCTCCGGCAGGCTGGAGGCCGCCGCCAGACGCATCCCCAGGATCCCGCCGCCCAGCTCGCGCACGACGCGGCTCGCCTCCTCCCGCTCGCCGAGATCGCTCGCATCGAGCGCGAGCGCGGCCAATGCGACGAGCTGAGGAATCGCCACCGGCGTGTCCAAGTCGTTGTCCATGGCCCGCAGGAAGCGCTCACGGTGGCGGCGAACCAGCGGGCTGAGGGACCCGAGGTCGGCGTCACCCTGCGCAGCCACGAGGCTCGCCATTCGCAGTTGCGCGGCCGTGACGGCGGCCGCCTCCAGGTCGGCCAGGTGGAAGGTCACCTCGCTGCGGTAATGGTGGCCGACGAGGTAGAGCCGGATGGCGTCGCCGCTGAACGAGCGGAGGAGGTCACGCACCAGGACAAGATTGCCCAGCGACTTGCTCATCTTGTCGTTCTCGTCGCGGAGCATGCCGGCATGCATCCACCACTCGACGAACGGGCGCTGCCCAGTCGCGGCCTCGGCCTGCGCGATCTCCGACTCGTGGTGCGGGAAGGCCAGGTCGATGCCGCCGCCGTGGATCTCGAACTGGTTGCCGAGATACGCAATGCTCATGGCCGAGCATTCGATGTGCCAGCCCGGCCGGCCGGGACCCCAGGGCGACTCCCACGCGGGCTCGTCCGACAGCGATGGCTGCCACAGCACGAAGTCGAGGGGATCGCGCCGACCTGGCATCCCCGGCCGGCTGCCGCGCTCCAGCGCCAGTGGCAGCATTTCGTCGCGTGACAGCTTCGAGACCTCTCCGTAGGTCGGCCAGGAGGAGACGCTGAAGTAGACGTGGCCCTCGGCGGGATAGGCGTGCCCGCTCGCCACGAGCCGTTCGATCTGGTCGAGCATCTGCGGGACGTGCTCGGTCGCCCGCGGCAGTTGGTCGGGCGGCAGCCAGTTGAGGGCCGCCATCTCGGCCAGGAAGCTGGCCAGGTGGCGATTGCCCAGCTCGAGGTAGTCCTCGCCGCTCTCTCTCGCCCGCCGCAGCATGTCGTCGTCGACATCGGTCACGTTTTGGACGTAGGTCACCCGGTGGCCGAGGTACTCCAGGTAGCGATGCAGGATGTCGAAGCCCAGGTAGGTGAACGCATGTCCCAGGTGGCCGGTGTCGTACGGGGTCACGCCGCAGACATACAGGCCTACCGGGCCGGGGCCGATGGGGGTGAATGGCACGAGCTCGCCGCGTCGAGCATCGAACAGGCGCAGGGTCACGGGCGGGATTCTAGGCGCTGATAGAATCGGGTCGCCGATCGCCAGGGGGTGGGTCGCATCTGAGCCGCACGGGAGCCGAGGCCATGTGGGACGTTCTGCGCTGGTTCGCCGTTTTCGTGGTGGCTGTCCTGCTGATCGTGGCAGGGCTCTTCTGGATATTCGGCAGGCCACTGCCGATTCCCCAGCTCTTCTGACCACTCACCACAGCGCCGGTTTGGTGCTCATCAAGAAGCCGATGAGGCCGGTGGCGACCGCCATCGCATAGGCCAGGTAGCGGGCTCTCTTCGCCTGCCGCCGCCATCCTTCAGACTGCTGCTCGCGAACCCTCATCAGTCGTCGCAGGTTGGGCCGCGAGAGGAAGGCCGCAACCAGCAGGTTCGCGGCGTACACGCCCAGCGCAACCAGCAGCCAGGGTCGGGTCAGGATCTCGGTTCCCAGGCTGAGCACCAGGCCCACCCCGGTCAATGCCAGGCCGATGGCGATCACCACGCTGCCGGAGCCCTGCAGGGTGGCAAGCAGTCGAACGATCGTGCTCGGCTCCCCGCCGGCGGATTGGCGCCGCAGCAGGAACGGCAGGACGAGGCTCGGTGCCAGCAATGAGACCGCCAGGAGCACGTGCGCCGCCAGCAGGATCGGGAACCAGTTCAATTGGAATCGGGCCTCGTCGGGGTGGCGCCATGGCATGATGCCGAGCCATGCGCCTGCGGCCGTACCTTACCCTGCTGCGCGGCAAGCCCGCCTTCACCCGCCTCTTTGCCGCACAGCTGATCAGCTTCGCCGGCGACTGGTTCGCGACGGTGGCCTTGCTTGGGCTGGCTCTTCAGCTGACCGGGTCGCCGGCCGTGGCATCGCTCATGCTGGTGGTCCAGACCGGCGCCTTCGCCCTTGCCTCACCCCTCGCCGGCGTCCTTGCGGACCGCTACGACCGGCGCCGCTTGATGGTCATCGCCGACGTGGCGCGCGTCCCTGTGGCGTTGGCGTTCTTGCTGGCGCGCGACCCCGACACGCTGTGGATCGCCTTCGCAGCTGCGGCCCTCCTCTCAGTGGGCGCGGCCGTCTTCGAGCCGACAAGCTCGGCCTCGCTCCCGAACCTGGTCGAGGAGGACGAGCTGGCCGAGGCGAACGTGCTGATCGGGTCCGCCTGGGGCACGATGCTGGCGGTCGGCGCAGCGCTGGGCGGCCTGGTGGCGGCCACGCTGGGTCGCGACGTCGCATTCGCCGTCAATGCCGCATCGTTCGCCGCGTCGGCTCTGCTGATCGTCGGCATTCGGCGCTCCTTTCGGGACATCCGGGGCGACCGGGCCGTGGGTGAGCCGCGGCACGGTGAGCGTGGCGGCGTTGCTGAGTCGATCCGGGTCGTGGTGCGATTCGCGCGTGGCAACCGGACCCTGGCAGCGCTCCTCCTCTCGAAGACCACGTTCGGGGTGGGCGCCGGCGTCATCGTGCTGCTGGCGGTCTTCGGTCGCGACGTCTTCAAGGCCGGCGACGCCGGGATCGGGATCCTGTTCGCGGCCCGCGGGCTTGGCGCGCTCATCGGTCCATTCCTGGTCCGGCCGATCGTCGGCGTCAGCGAGCGCGGGCTGGTCCGGGGCATCGCGGCCTCGTTCGGCATCTTCGCGGTCAGCTATGCACTCCTGCCGCTCGCGCCGATCCTGCCGCTCGCCGCGCTCGCGGTCTTTGCCGGTCATCTGGGCGGCGGCGCGCAGTGGACCCTCTCCTCGTACGGGCTGCAGCGGGCCGCGCCCGATGCCATCCGCGGGCGCGTTTTCAGCTTCGACTACGGGCTGGTCACGCTGACGATGCCCCTGTCGACCCAGGTCGCCGGCTTCCTGGCCGAGCGGTTCTCGCCCGCGGCCACGACCTGGACCGTGGTTGGCCTGGCGGCGATCGCCGCCATCGGCTGGATCGCATTCGCTCGCCCGGTATGGCGCCGGCCCGACGGCTAGGATCCGCCCATGCGAATCATCGACGCCGACGGGGTCCGTGCCGCCGCCCCCATGCCCGAGCTGCTCGACGCGGTCGAGGCGGCGTACCGGGACGTTGCCGCAGGGCGCGATCGGTCGCCGATCCGCTCGCGCATTCCGATGGGCGGAGGCAACCTGGTGCTGATGCCCGGCCTGCGCGATGGCGCGGCGGGCGCATCGGTCAAGCTGGTGACCGTCATGCCCGGCAACGCGGCGCGCGGGCTGCCGACGATCCACGCGCTGCTCGCCTGGTTCGACGCCGAGTCGGGTGAGCCGCTCGCCATCCTGGACGGCCCCGCCCTAACCGCCATGCGCACCGGCGCGGCGTCGGGAGTCGGCACCCGCCTGCTGGCGCGACTCGACGCGCGGGTGCTCGCGCTGTTCGGGGTCGGCGCCCAGGCTGTCTGGCAGGTGCGGGCGGTGATGGCGGCCAGGGAGATCGGCGAGGTGCGGGTCTTCTCCCGCACGGGTTCGCGTCGTGACGCCTTCGCGGCCAGCCTTGCGGCCGAGCTCGGGCCGGGCGTGCGTGTCCTTGCCGCCGAGTCAGCGGAGGCGGCGGTGCGAGGCGCCGATGTCATCTGCTGCGCCACCACCTCGTCCGAACCGATCTTTTCGGCCGATTGGGTCGCGCCGGGGACCCACATCAGCGCGGTCGGCAGCTTTCAGAAGGGGATGATCGAGCTGCCGCCCGAGATCTTTGCCGCGGCCGCACTGGTGGCCGTCGACTCGCGCGAGGCTGCTTCCGAGGAGGCAGGGGACCTTCTCGCCGCGATCGACGCCGGGCTGCTGGGCGCTGACGGGTTCGTCGAGATCGGCACGATCGACCCGGGCTGGGCGGCCACACGCGATCCGTCAGCCATCACCATCTTCAAGAGCGTTGGCCTGGCAATCCAGGACGTGGCCGCGTGCGAGCTGGTGATGGCCAACCTGGGGCGGGCCCAAGGCGGCGCCTAGGACGCGGTCGGGAACCTGAGCACGAGCCCGCCGCCGGCGGCGAAGCGGCGAGTGAGGTCCGTCAGCAGGCGCTCTGCCGCGGCTCCCCATTGTGTGCGGAAGCCGGCCAGGCGCGGATCCGGCCCGTTAACCTCGGTCACGAAGCCGGCAATGTCAGTTGCCGCTCCCTGACGGAACGTGGCCAGCGAAGTGGAATCGCCGGCCTGGACCACGACTGGCGAGGGATCGACAGCGGGCGGAGCCGGGGGAGCCGCGGCACCGGCCACAGCCGTCTGCCCCCCTCCGGGCATCTGCTGGCCGGGCGCTGGTGTCGGGATCGGCGATGGAGTGGGGGAGGGGGTGGGCGTCGGCGGCATCGGCGTAGCGGTTGGTGACGGCGTAGAGGCAGTCGCGGGGGTGGGGGCGGGCGTGGCCGTCGGCACGGGCGATGGCGTGGCGGTCGGCGGAAGTGTTGAGCTCGCGCTGGCCGTCGGCACGGGCGACGCCGTGGCCGCTGGAGCACCGCTGACCGTGACTCCGGGGTAGTAGTAGATGAGGATTATCTGGGCGGCGGTCTTGCCGGCCAATCCGCAGGCCTGCGAGCCCCATTGCCACAGCTTCCAGCCAGTGGTGTTCATGCCGCATGCCTCGTTGGCGGCGCCGGCGTTGTAGTAGGTCGGGAAGATGGACCCGTTGCGCAGCACGCGCGTGCTCCAGGTCGCGTCCACCGCGGCGGCGGCGCTGTTCCAGGTCGCCTTGGTCGGGTCATAGACCTGGTCGTAAGTGTCGTCGCGCACGTCGAAGCAGGCACCCGCACTGTTGACCCAGCCGCGCCAATGCAGCACCTGGTACCAGGCATAGTGCTTGACCGCCAGCGCGCCGGAGCGCAGGGACTCAGTGGTCCAGGATCCGATCCACTCCCGCGACAGAACGTTCTTGGTGTAGGCGCGAAAGTCGACCGTCTCGACGGCGCCGGTGGCATGCCGGAAGACGCGGATGGTGGGCGGCGGATCCGACTGCGAGGTCCAATTCGAGCACGACGCGGCAGCGGTCTGCCCTACCCATGTGGGAAGGCCACCGCCGAGCGCGATGAGCACAGCCAGGCCGGCTGCAACGAGGGCACGTCGTGGCACGCCCCGATCGTGCGGTCCACCAGACCGCACCGGAACCCACCGAAGGTCCTACGCCGTCAGGCCCAGCGGTGGACTCGCTCGCGAATTCGGTCGAAGCCGAGCTCATCGCAGAGCGCGACGAACTCGTCGCGGGGCGCGCCAACCCACTCCAGCGAGTCGAGGTCGCCGGAGATCGCCGCGTCGGCGTTGAGCGTGGCCAGCCGCTTGTAGAGGAACGCGTCGGCGCGCTGCTGCTGAAGGGTCGCCGCCAGGCGGACCGCGTTGCGGAGCGGGACGCCCCATTCGAGGGGCGAGGCGGGAATGTCCTCGAGGTGGTGGAACTTTGCGAGGACTGCCGCGGCGCTCTTCGATCCCCAGCCCGGGAGCCCGGGGTAGCCGTCCGAGCTGTCGCCGACGAGAGCGAGGTAGTCGGGGATGCTCTCCGGCTTGATGCCGAACTTGGCGACCACGCCCTCTTCGTCGTAGGTGATCGTCCGCATCCGATCGCGCAGGACCACGCGCTCGCCTCGTACGCACTGCGCCAGGTCCTTGTCGACGCTGCAGATCACCACCTGCTCGATTCGCGGGTCGTCGCCGTAGCGCGCAACGCCCGTGGCGATCCCGTCATCGGCCTCGTCCTCAACCATCGCCCAAGTCGTGATCCCCAGGGCGCGCAGCGCCCGCTCTGCGTCGTCGAACTGCGTCAGCAGCTGCGGGTCCATGCCGGCGCTGCTCTTGTAGGTCGGGTAGACATCGTTGCGCCACGAGTCGATGACGTGGTCCGTGGCCGCGGCAATGTGGGTCGCGTCTGGCTCGCGCAAGAGGGAGAGCATGGATTCGATCAGGCCACGCACTGCGTTGACCGGCCGTCCGTCGGGTCCGTGCTCTTCCGGCCGCGAGTAGTAGGCGCGGAACAGCTCGAAGGTGGCGTCGACCAGGTGCAGCTTCACGATGACAACATGCTAGGCCGCTGTATCGCTCGATAAGGCCCACATAAGCGGCTGATAAGCGGTGGCGCGGATGATCCAGGGGCGGGAGCCCGGCGCGGGCGCGTGCCCTGCGACCCTCGGTTCGGCATCGTCGAGCTGGGACCGTGCCGGGCCCTCGCAACGCGCGTTCAGACTGCGAGTGGCTCGCGGTACTCGCCGTATTGGCGACGAAGCAGGTTGCACATCTCGCCGATGGTTGCGTACGCCTCGACCGCGGCGATGATCGCCGGCATCAGGTTCTCGCCGTCCGCGGCGTCGGCGCGCAGGCGGTTCATGGCGCGCGCGTGCGCATCGGCATCGCGCTCGGCCCGGACGCGCACGAGGCGGTCGAGATGGCGCCGCTCCTGCTCGGGGCCGATCTCGAGCAGCGGGATGCGCAGCACCTCGTCCGGGTCGGCGAAGGCGGTGACCCCGATCGTTTCGCGTTCATGTGCGTCGAGTGCCTGTGCCTGGGCGTAGGCCGCATCGGCGATCTCGGCCTGTGGGTAGCCTGCCTCGATGGCGGGCAGCATCCCGCCCATCTCGTCGATATGGCGGATGTACTGCCAGGCGGCCTGCTCGGTCTGGTTGGTGAGGGTCTCGACGAAGTACGACCCAGCCAGCGGGTCGACCGTGTTGGTCGCGCCGGACTCCTCGGCGATGATCTGCTGCTGGCGCAGGGCAAGCAGGGCGGCCTCTTCCGAGGGAACCGCCCACGCCTCGTCGTACGCATCGGTATGCAGGCTCTGGGTGCCACCCAGGACTCCGGCGAGGGCCTGGATGGCGACGCGGGTCAGGTTGTTCTGCGGCTGCTGGGCGGTGAGGGATACGCCAGCCGTCTGCGTGTGGAAGCGCATCCAGGTGGAGCGCTCGTTCTCCGCGCCGAACCGCTCGCGGCACAGCTTGTACCAGATCCGGCGCGCCGCCCGGAACTTGGCGATCTCCTCGAAGAAGTCGTTGTGGCTGTTGAAGAAGAAGGAGAGACGGGGAGCGAAGTCATCGAAGCGCAGGCCACGCGCCAGGGCATCCTCCACGTACGCGATGCCATCGGCGATGGTGAAGGCCAGCTCCTGGACCGCGGTCGAGCCGGCCTCGCGGATGTGGTAGCCGCTGATGCTGATGGTGTTCCAGCGCGGCATCTCGCGGGTGCCGAACTCGACCGTGTCGGTCACCAGCTTCAGCGACGGGCCGGGCGGGAAGATGTACTCCTTCTGGGCGATGAACTCCTTGAGGATGTCGTTCTGGAGCGTCCCGGTCAGCTGGGCGCGCGGAACGCCCATCTTCTCGGCGGCGACGATGTACATCGCCCAGATCATGGCCGCCGGCGAGTTGATGGTCATCGAGGTGCTGATCTCGCCGACGGGCAGGCCAGCCAGCAGGATCTCCATGTCAGCCAGGCTGCTGACAGCGACCCCGCAGGTGCCGAACTCCCCGGCGGCGAGCGGCTCGTCGTGGTCGTAGCCATACAGGGTCGGCATGTCGTAGGCGATCGACAGGCCGGTGCCACCCGCCGCGATCAGCTTCTTGAAGCGGTCGTTCGTGTCCTCGGCGGTGCCGAATCCGGCGAACATGCGCATCGTCCACAGGCGGCCGCGGTGTCCCGTCGGGTGGATGCCGCGCGTGAAGGGCGGCTGGCCGGGGAGGCCGACGTCGTCGCCCTCGTTCCAGCCGTCAGCTTCGTCGGCAGGCGGGCTGAAGCGGTAGCGCGGTCGATCGCGATCCGGGTCGTTGGCCGGGTCGTGGAGATCGGCGGGGGTGTAGAGGCGGTTGATCTCCACGCCGGACTGTGTGATGAAGCGCGGCTTCCGCTCGCGCCCCTGCTCTGGCTGGCTCACGCGACCCATATTGGCGGCTGGACCGATCCGGTCGCAACCGGCGAGCCTGGCCCGCGACCGATCAGGGGTAGAGCCCGCGCAGCGCGGTCGCCTCTGCCACGCGTCCCACGGCCACCATCATGGCCGCGCCGCGAAGGTCGACGCGTTGCCGCTCAGCGGTCGCCAATACCCCGGCGAAGGCGGCCTCCATGATGCGCTCCAGCTCGGCGGCGATCTCGCGAGCCGCCCAGAAGAAGGCCTGGGTGTCCTGCACCCATTCGAAGTAGCCGAGCAGCAGCCCACCCGCGCTGCACAGGATGTCGGGCACGACCAGGATGCCCCGATCCCGGAGGATGGCATCGGCCTCGGGGGTCGTTGGCGAGTTCGCGGCCTCGGCCAGGATGCCGGCGCGCAGCGTATCCGCCGCCGCTGCGGTGACCTGGTTCTGGAGTCCCGCGGAGACGAGGACGTCGCAATCGATCCCGAAGAGGTCGTCCCGCTCGATCGGCTCCGCGCCCGGGCAGCCGGCAATCGAATCGTGACGGTGCATCCATTCGACCGCCGCCGCCACGTCGATCCCCGACGGGTTTGCGACCGCGGCGCGGTCGTCGGCGATCGCGACGACACGGGCGCCCGCGCCGGCGAGCATCTCGGCCAG
>JBKKBV010000060.1:0-8991 GCA_046713375.1 Candidatus Limnocylindria bacterium | reverse complement strand
GCCCTCGTCGAACAAGCGGTCGCTGAACCGATGCGCCAGCGCGCCGGCGCCCACGATGACCGGCGTGATCGGGGTTTCCGAGTGGCCGGTGTCGAAGCCGAGCCTCTCGAGCCCGGCCTTGAAATGGCGCGCGTTGTCCCACAGGCGCTCGATGAGCTCCGGCTCCGACTCGAGCACGTCGATCGCGGCGATGCACGCTGCGGCCACCGCCGGCGGATGGGACGTCGAGAAGAGGAAGGGTCTGGACCGATGCTCGAGCACCGTCCGCAGGCTCTGACCGCCGGCGACGTACCCGCCCAGCACGCCGATGGCCTTGGACAGCGTTCCGACCTGAACGTGCACGCGGCCGTGGAGGTCGAAGTGGTCGACCGTGCCGCGCCCATTGCGGCCGAGGACGCCGGATGCATGAGCGTCGTCGATCATGACGACCGCATCGGCTTCCTCCGCCGCCTCGACGATCTCGGGGAGCCGCGCGATGTCGCCGTCCATGCTGAAGACCCCGTCGGTGATGACCAGGATGGTCGTGCTCGCGTTGGCCCGACGGACCTCGCCAAGGGTGGCGCGAAGCGCATCGATGTCGCCATGCGGAAAGATTCGGCGCTCCGCCTTCGTCAGCCGGATCCCGTCGATGATGCTGGCGTGGTTGAGCGCGTCGCTCACGATCACCGCGCCCTCAGGCGCGAGGATCGGGATGACGCCCGTGTTGGCCGTGAAGCCCGACTGGAAGGTGAGCACAGCCTCCGTGTGCTTGAACGTCGCAAGCCGGGCCTCGAGCTCCTCGTGGAGGCTCATGGTGCCCGCGATGGTGCGCACGGCCCCCGAGCCGGCGCCGAACCGCTCGACCGCGTCGAGCGCCGCGGCCCGCAGCTTGGGGTGCGTGTTGAGCCCGAGATAGTTGTTCGAGCTCAGGGTGATGACCTCGCGCCCGTCGATGACGCATCGGCTCTTCTGTTCGCTCTGGACCACGCGCAGCCGCCGATAGAGCCCTCTTGCCTTCAGCTCCTCGATCTCGGCATCAAGGAACGCGAGCGGGTTCCGTGTTCGGGCGGTGGCATTCATCCGTCTCTCCTGCTAGGGGACAAGGACCACCTTGCCGGCGTTGCGCGAACCGACGAGGTCGAAGGCGCGCTCCCAGTCGACCAGATCGAGCCGATGGGTGATGATCGGCGACACGTCGAGGGCCCCTGAGCGCAGGAGCGCCTGGGTTCGCTCCCAGGTGTCGTAGATCCGACGCCCATAGATGCCGTGCACGCGCAGGCCCTTCATGATCACGAGCTCGGACAGGTCCACCTGCGGTGGCTCGGGAAAGATGCCGAGCAGGCTGATGGAGCCGCCGCGCGTGACGAGTCGCAGCGCCTGCTCCAGCGCGGGAGCCGCGCCGCTCATCTCCAGCACCACGTCGACGCCGTCGCCACCCGTTGCCTGGCCGATCCGCTCCTCGGTCCCGGGATCGGCGGCGTCGAGTGCCAGGTCCGCGCCCATCGTGCGTGCCAGCTCGAGCCTGTAGTCCTCCGTGTCCGTCGCGATCACGAGGCTGGCGCCCGCGGCCTTCGCGATGCCGACGGCGCAGAGCCCGATCGGTCCGCAGCCGGTGACGAGGACGCTGCGGCCGTCGATCGGCGACGCAAAGGCGGCGTGGACGGCGTTGCCCATCGGCTCCTGCAGTGCGACGACCGCCGGGTCCAGCCCGTTCGACTCGATGGCGTTGGCCTCGGGGATGACCACATACTCGGCGAATCAGCCGTCGACGTGCGCCCCGATCACCTTCAGGTTGCGGCACAGATGCCGATCGCCGCGGCGGCACTGCGCGCAGGTGCCGTCCACGATGTGGCTCTCCACGCCGACCAGGTCGCCCTCCGCCACCCGGGTCACGCCCGCTCCCATCACCACCACGCGGCCAGCCAGCTCATGTCCCAGGATGGTCGGTGGCTTCACGATCTCGCTCGCCCACGGATCCCAGCGGAAGAGATGCAGGTCGGTGCCGCAGATGGAGGCCGCCTCCATCTTGAGCATCACCTCTCCCGGACCAGGCACCGGGACGGGCCGCTGCACGAGCTCGAGGCCGGGCTCAGGACGGGTCTTGGCGAGCGCACGCATGGTGCGCGGAGGCGCTGCGGCGGTGGTCACCCGGGCAGTATAGGGAGGCGCCCGGGCCTCAATCCTCGCTGAAGTAGGCTCGTGAACCGGGTCGCAGCAGTGCCACCACGAGCACCACGCTGATGAGCAGGCCGACCGGGATGAAGAGCGCCTGCCAGCCCGCGACCGCCTCCGGCGGGAAGTCGAGGAGGATCGGCGGCAGGCCCGCCAGCATCGGGGCGGCCAGGATGGCGATCCCGATCGCGAAGCGATGACCGATCCGCTTGCGCTGCATGGCCACCGTGATCGCGAACAGGAGCGCGGCCAGCTCCAGCATCATGAAGATGCCCAGCAGGCTGAATGGCGCCCGCTCGCTGAAGTCGACGAACTCGATGATGCGTGGCAGCAGGATGCCGGTGCCGGCCAGCAGCGCGAAGGCCCAGATGAACCACAGCCGGACGCCGATCGGCATCGGAGGAGGAGGACTGGGATCGGCGCTGGGCGCTGGAGAGTCAGCCATGCCAGCGATCGTAGCAGCGGTGAAGGTGTCGCTCGCATACCATGCCCCTGCCTGGCCGCCGGCCACGCGCCGATGACTGAACAGGCGAGGCCGCCGTGAGCGTCGCACAACCGGTCCGATCCCGTCCCGCCACCTGGCGGACGCGTCTGGCTCTTTCCGCCGCTGCGGTGGTGCTGGCCGCCTGTTCGCTCGAGACCACGGGGGGCCCGGCGCCAAGCCCCTCGCCATCCGTTGGCGTTTCCCCGTCGGAATTGAGTCGACCAAGCGCGACCGCCGAACCCAGCCCAAGCGACAGCGGACGCCTGACCCTGCCGGAGCCGACGGCCATCGATTCGACTCCGATCACCTACGAGGTCAGGGTGGAGGTGGCGGCAGGTGCCGCCTCAGGCCGGCTGGTCATCGTCGTCACCAACCTCGGCCAGGCGATGGTGCCCGAGTTGGTCCTGCGCTGGCCCACCGAGGTTCGCGACACGATTTTCCTGGCCCCGTTCGCGCCGTCCGCGCAGCGCATCCAAGAGGGAGGCGATCCCCTCGTCCAGGACTGGACGAAGTGGGTGGAGGGACCGGGCGAGCACGGAGAGCCCGCCGGTACCACCTCGCTGGGCTGGGGACCGCTCCTCGTGGGTGGCACCCTGACCATCGAGGTGCTCGCCACGCGGGTCGCCCCGGGGCCTGTCGTCTTCGACTTCCAGATCCTGAGCGGCGAGGCAGTGCTGCGGAGCGACGGCGCTCCCGCCTGGCTGCCGGTGACCGTGCCGTGACTCGGGCCATCCTGCCTGCCTGGACCGATTTGGATCCTGATCTGCATGCGCGACTGGGAGAGGTGATCGACCCCGAACGCAAGGTGCTGGCCGCGCTCGAGCGGATCGTGCCCCTCGCCGGAAAGCGGATCGCCGACGTCGGAACCGGGATCGGCCATTACCCGATGCTGCTGGCCCGGCGGACCGGACGCACCTATGGCATCGAATCGGACCCGGAGCTGCTGGACGTGGCGCGCAAGCGGGCCACCTCGGCGCACCAGCCCAATCTGCGCATCGTCGAGGGCGGCCTCGAGCTGCTCCCGCTGCGCGACGGGGCGGTCGACATCGTGCTGTGCGGGCTGATCGAGCCGAACGACGCCTCACTGCCCGGAATCGCAGAGCTGCTGCGCGTACTGCGGCCGGGTGGTCGTCTGGTCGTCATCGGCTACTACGGGCGTGACCAGGTTGCCAGCCTGCTGGAGCCCGAGGTGGTGGCGCACGCCTTCGACGCCACCCAGCGGCGGACCGGCTGGTGGCTGCGTCACGGCTTCAAGATCAAGGTCGTGCACAGCCAGCTCGACATCTCCGACCCGGCCATTGCGATGGAGCTCCTGCCGCGCCTCTACGGAGACCGCGGACGTGCGTTCCTGATGGCCCCGCATCCCCCCTTCCTGACCCTGAAGCTGGGCCTCTTTCACCTTCTCAAGCGGTGACCGATCCTCTATGCTTCGGAACGTCGGAGGCCAGGCTCTTCTCCCCCCGGAGCCTGGCCTTTGGCATTCCTTTCAGCGTCGAGCCGGTGCGATAATGGCGATCCCCGAGGCCTGAGAGGCGAGATGGCCACCACCACACCCCGCATGAAGATCACGTACGCCACGCTGTCTGCCGACAACGAGGAGCTCCAGTCCGCCTTCGATGCCGCGGTGGAGCGTGTGCGCGGCGAGCTCGGCCGCTCCTACCCGATGCTCATTGGCGCGGAGCAGCGAACCGGAGCCGAGGAGTTCGATGACCGCTCGCCGATCGACACGACCATCGTCGTGTCGCGCTTCCCGGTCGGCACCCGGCAGGACGTCCGCGACGCGATCGCCGCGGCGCGTTCCGCCTTCCCGGCCTGGCGGGACCTCGGCTGGCGGAAGCGGCTGGAGCTGATCCGTCGCGCGGCCGACCTGATCAGCGAGCGGCAGTTCGAGTACGCGGCGCTCATGTCGTTCGAGGTCGGCAAGAACCGGCTCGAGGCCCTGGGCGACGTCGAGGAGACGGCCGACCTGCTGCGCTACTACAGCGACGGGATGGAGAAGGCCAACGGCTTCGTGCAGCCGATGGGCTCGCTCTCCCCCGCCGAGCACACGCGCTCGATCCTCAAGCCCCACGGCGTGTGGGCCGTGATCAGCCCTTTCAATTTCCCCATGGCACTGTGCGGTGGCCCCGCCGCCGGCGCGCTGATCGCGGGCAACACGGTCGTCATCAAGCCGAGCTCGGACGCTCCACTGATGGCCTACAAGTTCTGCGAGGCGCTGCGCGACGCCGGCATCGAGCCGGGTGTCTTCAACTTGGTGACCGGCCCGGGCGAGACGGTCGGCGCGGAGCTGGAGGAGAACCCGGACCTCGACGGCATGGTCTTCACCGGCAGTTACGAGGTCGGGATGCGGCTCTACACCGGCTTCACGAAGGACTACCCGCGGCCGATCATCGCCGAGATGGGCGGCAAGAATCCGTCGATCGTGACCGCCTCGGCCGACCTCGATGAGGCGGCGGAGGGCGTGATGCGCTCGGCATTCGGATTCGACGGGCAGAAGTGCAGCGCCAACAGCCGGGTCTACGTCGACCGCTCCGTGGCCCGCCCCTTCCTCGACCTGCTGGTCGAGAAGGCGAAGGGCATCCGCGTCGGCGATCCCACCCGGCGCGAGAGCTGGATGGGCCCCGTCATCAACGAGCGGGCGCTCGCCAAGTTCACGGCGGCGGTGGACGAGGCCCGAGCCGATGGGGGCCGGATCGAGGTCGGCGGCGTGGTCCTGCGTGACGATGCGACCGAGCGCGGCTACTTCCCGATGCCGACCGTGGTCAGCGGCCTCCCGACCAGCCACCGCCTCTTCCGCGACGAGCTGTTCGTCCCGTTCATCGTGGTGGGCGAGGTCGACTCGCTGGACGAGGCGCTGAGCCTCTCGAACGCCACCGCCTATGGGCTGACCGCCGGCATCTTCAGTCACGACGACGAGCAGATCCGTCGCTTCCTGGACACGATCCAGGCGGGGGTGGTGTACGTCAACCGCCGCGCCGGGGCGACGACCGGGGCCTGGCCGGGGATCCAGTCCTTCGGCGGCTGGAAGGGGTCGGGCTCATCGGGCAAGAGCGGGCTTGGCCCGTACTACGTCCAGCAGTTCCTGCGCGAGCAGTCGCAGACCGTGATGGGCCAGGAGCCGCCGCCCGCATGACGAGCGATGAGCTCGCGCTTGACCCGGTCGTCGATCCCAGCGGCTGGTTCAGCGTCCAGCTCCGGTACGCCTATCTCATCGACGAGGCGCCGATCATGGTCGAGGACCGGGTGGTGCTGATCGACGGCGTGGACGAGGAGACCGCCCTTGGCCGCGCGATCGAGGTCGCCGAGGAGTACGAGGATGAGTTCGAGACCGATGCCGGCGAGTCGGGCGTGATCCGCTTCGAAGGGATCGTGGCGCTCAAGGAGCTCGACGACCCGCCTGCCGCCGGCACGGAGGTCTGGCACGAGTTCATGGGCGCGCCAGGCGTCGAGCCCGACGCGAACGACGAACCGCTCCCCGACCTGCGTCCCGTCGAGATGGCCTTTCCGCGCGCTCACGACGACTGATGCCCTGGCGGCGCATCGCCTACCGCGCGATTCGTCCGCTCCTCTTCCGGTTCGATTCTGAGGAGATTCACCGCGTCAGCCTGTCGGCGCTGCACCTCGCCGGCGGCAGCGGACTCGGGCGCACCCTGGCTGGGATGGCCGGAGGCGCCTCCCTCGCCGGGGCCGATGTCGAGGTCGCAGGGCTTCACTTCCGGAGCCGCATCGGCCTGGGCGCCGGGTTCGACAAGGATGCAGTCGCGCTGCGGGGATGGGCCGCCCTGGGCCTCGGCTTCGCCGAGATCGGCACGGTCACACCGCTTCCCCAGACGGGGAATCCGCGGCCGCGTCTCTTTCGGCTGCCCAGCGACCAGGCGCTCATCAACCGGATGGGCTTCAACAACGCCGGCGCGGAGGCGGTCGCGCGCCATCTGGCCCGGGTGCGTCGCCGGTTGCCCGGCGACTTCGTGGTCGGGGTGAACATCGGCCGGAACGCGAGCACCGCAGCCGACGACACCATTCGCGACTACCTCGCCGTCCAGCGACGGCTCGCCCCACATGCTGACTACCTCGCGGTCAATGTGTCCTCCCCCAACACGCCGGGCCTGCGCGATCTCCAGACACCGAGGCATCTGCGCGCACTGCTCGATGCCCTGGCGGACGCCGGCCGGCGGCTCGGCCCGGCGCGGCCGATCTTCGTCAAGCTCGCGCCGGACATGCTCCCCGGTGAGATGGAGGCGGTCCTCGAAGCCGTGCTCGCGACTCGGGCAAAGGGACTGATCCTCGCCAACACGACGCTCTCCAGGGGGCGCCTGGCGGCACCCGGCGAGCTCGCTTCGGAGGCGGGAGGGCTCTCCGGCGCTCCGCTCCTGACGCAGACTCGGGGCCTCGTGCGCCGCGCCCGCAGCCTGGTCGGCGATCGGTTGGCGATCATCGCCTCGGGCGGCATCGGCTCCGGCCAGGACGCCGCGATGCTCATCGCCGCCGGCGCCGACCTGGTCCAGCTGTGGAGCGGGCTGGTGTACGCCGGGCCGGGACTGATCGGCGAGACGACGAAAGCGGTGCAGCGCGCCTGAGGCGGGCTGATACGATAGCGACCCATCTAGCCAGGGGCGCGGGCAGGACGCGCCGCTCCGGTCGGAGTTTTGGTACCGATGACCCTCGAGACCACTCCCTCGGCGGCTGCCCGCGTGACGGCGCCGCATATCGTCACCGAGCTGCCGGGACCACGTGCCCAGGCGCTCATCGCACGAGACGACGCGGTCGTCAGCCCCAGCCTGACGCGCGCCTATCCCCTGGTCGCCGAGACCGGCGACGGCTATGTCGTGACGGACGTCGACGGCAACCGCTTCCTCGACTTCGCGGCGGGCATCGCGGTCTGCTCGACCGGTCATCGGCACCCCAAGGTGGTCGAGGCCATCAAGGCCCAGGCCGATCGGCTGATCCACATTGCCGCGACCGACTTCTACGAGCCACGCTACCTTGAGCTGACCGAGCACCTCGCGCGCATCGCGCCATTCGAGGAGCAGGCTCGTGTATTCCTCACCAACTCGGGCACCGAGGCGGTGGAGGGGGCCATCAAGCTGGCTCGGCACCACACCCGTCGCCCCGGGCTGATCGCCTTCGAAGGCGCCTTCCATGGGCGCACCATGGGCGCCCTGTCGCTCACCAACAGCAAGCTCAAGCAGCGGGCGGGCTTCGGTCCCCTGCTGCCGATGGTCTACCACGCACCGTTCCCCCGCATCCGCAGCTGGAAGGAGGGGAGTGGCGGCGATGGCAGCGCGGAGCTCGACGTGCTGCGCAACAGCATCCTCGGCCGCCTGATTGCCCCCGAGGACGTGGCGGCGATCGTGATCGAGCCGATCCAGGGCGAGGGGGGCTACTTTCCTGCGCCGGCATCGTTCCTGCGCGGCCTGCGCGAGCTGTGCGATGCGCATGGGATCCTGCTCGTCGCCGACGAGGTGCAGTCCGGCATGGGTCGCACCGGTCGCTGGTGGGCGATCCAGCACGCCGGAGTCGAGCCCGACATCGTCACCACCGCCAAGGGGATCGCTTCAGGGATGCCGCTTGGTGCCTTCGTGGCACGCGACTCGGTCATGACCTGGCCGGCCGGCGCGCACGGCTCGACCTTCGCCGGTAACCCGATCTGCGCCGCGGCCGGCAAGGCCACCATGGACCTGATCGAGGGCGGCCTGATGGAGAACGCCGGTCGCATGGGAGCGCGACTGCGCGCCGGGCTCGAGCAGGTTGCGAGCGAGCACGATGGAGTCCGGGACATCCGGGGCGTGGGCCTGATGCTGGGCGTGGAGTTCGCCAGCCACCAGGCCGCCAACGCGGTCGAGCTGGCCGCCTTCGAGCGCGGTCTGCTGCTCCTGGAGTGCGGCGAGGCGACGATCCGGCTCTGCCCGCCGCTGATCGTCGACGAGGCCGCCATCGACACCGCGATTCGGCTCTTCGGCGAGGCGATCGACGCCGCGGCGAGGCCGGTCAAGGGTATGCAGGAGACCGGCGGCTAACCTCGCCGGCATGTCCGCCAAGGTCGTCTCCCTGCGCGAGGCGGTGGCTGCCCACGTCCACGACGGGCACACGCTGGCGATAGAGGGCTTCACCCATCTGATCAGCTTTGCCGCCGCCCATGAGGTGATCCGCCAGGGCAGGCGCGACCTCACCCTGGCGCGCCTGACGCCCGACCTGGTGTACGACCAGCTAGTGGCGGCTGGCTGCGCGGCGAAGCTGGTCTTCTCCTGGCTCGGCAATCCCGGCGTCGGCTCGTTGCATGCCATCCGTCGCGCGATCGAGGCCGGCCAGCTCGAGATCGAGGAGTACAGCCACCACGGCATGGTGGCGCGCTACGC
>JBKKBV010000059.1:0-14725 GCA_046713375.1 Candidatus Limnocylindria bacterium | reverse complement strand
CGAGGCCGGCACTGGTCGTCGCGATCGCCGCCGCACCGCAGCTCTCGATCAGGCGGGCACTGCCGGCGTCCCAGGCATTGGCGATCAGGAGCGGCCGGCCGGCGACGTGGAGTCGACGAAAGGCATCGGCCCGGGACGCGGGACCGGCATCAATCGTTGTCGTCATGATCTGCTCTCCTGGTGATGAGTGGGACCGGGCGGTTGCAGACGATTGTGGCACGGATCGTCCGGCGGCGGCGGGCCAGCGGGAGGATTCGCACCAGCCCGCCCGCTTTAGGTTGACAGACTGCGCAACCGTGAGAATCGGCGCACAGCTAGGCTGTTTGAGCACGGCTGGGCACGGCTGAGAGTTACAAACTGCGCGTTACAACTTCTAGTTTATTCCGGACCCCGGGGCTCTGCGACAAGGTTTGTAACAGAATAAACCACCCCCCTTTGACTTTCGCAGTCACTCGCCGTCTACCAGCCATGCAATCGAGCCTGCTGCCGCAGGGCTCGGCTCCAGTGCGATGCCGACCAGGTTGACGCCATCGCACAGCGTGCCGCGAAAGTAGATGCGTGGTGCTACTCCCTCAGCGGCTAGCGTGGCCCCTGCCGCAGTGCCGCGATAGGTTGACTCCAGCGAGATAGGCGCCCCTCTTCGCAGCTGCTCGACTACATCAGGGTAGGGCAGGATCGTGCCGGTCCAATGGAGGTCGCGGCCCTCAGCCCATAGCGCATCCAGGTAGCCCGCTGGCAGCCCGCCGTGCCGGTTGAGCAATGGCACCGTGCCCGGCTCAAAGTGGGCCAGCATGTCGGCTACTTCCCACTGCTCACGCGCTGGCCTGCCGTCTGCCAGCTGAAAGCGCCCCAGCAGGACGCCGGCCACGCGCTGCATGGTGGAGGCAGGAGCGGTACTGGGGAGGGTGCCAGCCCGCTCCATCCTCGCCTCTACGGGTGAATGACATAGTCGTTGAAGCCGATGCTGGGCGGCGATAACTGGCGGTCCATCCCTTCGACCAGTGCCCGCAGTCGGTTAGCCGCAGGACTCTCACGCCCTACCAGTGACTGGAGGATCGAGCGCTGATGGGCATGCAGTAGCCGCAGGTACATCGTTTCCAGCTCGTAGCTCAGCGCCGATACTTGACTGTCTCTTACCCCGAGATTGGCCTGCGCCCACATTTCGAGCGCTACCCCCTCAACCGCTGCCACGATCAGGGGCACGGCCAGATCATCGGCCGCCAGATCAGCCGCCTTGCGCAGTGCACTCGGTAGCTGACTGCCGCCGGAGTCACGCCGCGCAGCTACTTGGCGACACGCGATACGCAGCGCCTCGCGCATCCTGATGACCTCATCGAGCGCGGGCAGTGGCACGGCCCACCCTTCCCCTTTGAGTCTGGCGGCATCGGACCAGTACGCGGCATCGGCCGGCACGTCGCGATGCTCCTGCTGTGGTGCCTCGACTGCCTGCTCCAGGGCCGCCAGCGGGCGCGTAGGGGCCTCGATAGGCGCAGCACGCTCCAGAGGCTCGGGCACGCTGACTGCAACCGCCACATGGCCGGTTAGCGCCACGCTCCCCCCGCTGCTGTCAAAGGTGGCGACGTGGCCTGCTGCGCGGGCAGCGGCCAGCTCCTCATCAGTGACCAGAATGTCGTCACTCATCGCTCGCGTATCCGATCTGGGTGGGGTAGAACGGGTGCGTTCTCAATCTGCTTGCCGTGGAACATGCGCACTCCCATCTTTCGGCTGCCCTCTGCCAGCTGCTCGTCAAGGCTGCTGGGGTTAGGTTGTGGCAGCTCCACCGCTGGGCGGTACAGGGTGCGGTCGGGCTTGCGGCGGTGCTTGCGCCTAACCGGGCGCTGCTCCAGCTCAGCGGCCATCTCGGCTCGGGCCTGCTCTTCGCGGCTACCGCGTGGGTCATCGGTGGTCATGGGTTCTTCTCCTGTACGGGGGTGTCGGATGTGTCGGTCCGTGGTGGCCAACCGAGAGCGGCTTGCAGCTCGTCGGCCTTCTCGGAATAGGGGTGTTGCGGTGTTGCACTTCCGTTTTGGGGTATAGAGAGGGAGTCCTCTTCTTCAGGCTGCAACGCGCTCGTTTCCGGCGCTTGGTGTGTATCCCCTGCAGCATCACTGCAACACTGCAACACTCCTGCTTCGGGGAGCACCACCAGCTCCTCGGGCAACGCATCGCCGAGCACGAGTCGTGCGGGGCGCCCGCGCTTCTCCTCCAGGTTGCGGAGGTAGCCGCGATCCGTTGCAAGCCGCACCCGGCGCGATGCACTGGACTTGTCCAGCTCCAGCCGCTCGGCCACCTTGGGGAGGCTCGTCTCGCCGCCCGTTGCGGTAAGTGTTGCAACCGCCGCGATCGTCTCGCGCACCGTGGCGGGTACCGTTCGCTCGGCGGCTTCTGCCACCAGGTCGGCCACCAGCTCCCGCACGGCGGCGTAGTCCTCCAGGCTGGCCACGATGCGACCATCGGCGTCGATTTCACGGGTCGCCTGGTGCAGTACGGCATGGGCGCGCACCAGGGCCAGCACCGCCGCAAAGTCGCGCCGCAGGCGAACGGCAACCGGCGGGATCGCCTCTGCCAGTGCCGACGCATACGGCACCGCTACCTGGTTCGGCTGATCGGCAAGCCACAGCTGCAATGCCTGCCATGCCTCGGTGTCGGCCGCCGGCGCTTCGCCCGCGTGGGCCAGGAGCACCGCCCGTGTCTGTTCCGCCGAATCGGTCACGGTCAGGCTCAGCAGGCGCGTCTCATTCTCAGGGTGCAGCTTCACCTCGGTCGTGGTCACGATCAGCCCAGTCGGTCCCTCGCGGTCGATCAGGCGCGGCACCAGCTCGCCGCCCTTGCGCTTCTCTACCGTCTCGTACCGGACGCGCCCCTCCGAGAGCAGCGACCGAATGAGGTACGTCGCCAGGTCGCTGTTCATGCCAGCCGCCTCGTACAGCACCAACATCCGGTGTTGCAGCGGCTCGGTGCCGTACGCCATGGCGTGCTCACTCATCGCCGACAGCGCGTAGTAGGCGCCTGACGGGAAGTAGCTCAGCACCCGCTCGACCACGAAACTCTTACCCGATGAGGACGGCCCCTTGACCGCGATGCTCACGATGCGATCGAGCAGACGACTGGTGACGACCAGGTAGATGAGCTGCGCCAGTCGGCGCTCGCCAGCGAGGCCAGCAGCCGCGATCTCATCGGCGAAGGTGTCGAGGATGTTCGGCAGGGTCGCAAGGGCAGGGCGCTCAGCTGCCTCCAACAGGCCGAGTAGCTCATCAGCGGCTGGATTCCAGTCCCCGTTACTCATGGCTGCCCCTCAGTAGCTGCGAACTGCGCCACAGCCAGGCGTCGACCCGGAGGCTTAGCGGTGCCGTCTGTGTGTACAGGGCGTCGGCGTCGAGGTCGAGCAGCTTGGCGGCGACGCGTACCTCCTCGATCGCCTCCACCAGGCGGCGAACGGGTGGCGGCGTCTGGTCGGGCCACGCTTCGTACGCCAGATCGAGGGCCGTCATGTCGCCACCCCCGCCGGTGGCCGCGTCACGATGAACGGCCAGCGGCAGACGTTGCAGCGAGCGAGGAAGAGGCCCGGCACATCGTCGACGAGCTCGACGGTGTAGCCACCGCGCCGACATTCTGGGCACCGGGGTGCCTGGAGACGATGAGGGCGTGGTAGCCTTCGCCGTGAAGCCGTGAAGCCGTCTGAGGGCCGGGGAAACCCGGCCTTCGGCGCGCCATCAGGTCTTACCTGCCTTCGCGGCCTTCACCTTCGACGCCCTCAGCGCCAGCTTGGTCATGTAGCTCTTACGGGCGAACTCGGCGCGACGGGCGCGCTCCTCGCTGGTCAGGAGGCCGTCAGGATCGACCTCGACCTCGAAGCGCTTCAGTTGGCCGGCGGTGGCCGGGCCGGTGTTGGTCTTACCCTGGGCGTGCTGCGCGTAGGCCGCCGCCCGCGCACGCATGCTCCGTTGTGCGGGAGAAAGAGAAAGCGCCACTCTCGATTCCTCGAAACGGCCCTTCCCTGCCGGGGAGAGCGGTTACGGGATCGGTGGCGCCATCAGTGGCGGCGATCGGCTCCGTCTAACTGCTGCGACTGTAGCACGTTGGTCAACGGCCCATGCTCAGCGATCCACGCCTCGACGTGCTCGCGTTCGTCCGGGTCCATGCGTGGGTCGATCGTCCACTCCCGGCCGCAGCGACAAGAGATAAAGCAGGGGACTCGAATCCTGCGCTCCGGGGATTGAGGATCGCGTGCCGGGACATACCACGGGAGCCCCGAGGCCTGCCGATCGCGGCTCGGAGCGAAGCCCGGAGCAAGCGCCGCTCGCCAGCCGAGGAGCAGGCCCGCCTTGCCCGTCCGCCAATAGTGCCGCTCCGGTTCCACTGTGACGAGCGCGATCCCACACGCCGGACAGGTGATGGTCACAGCCGATCCGCCGGACTGCGGTAGGCGGCGCGAGCACGCTCGTCGGCCAGTGACGCGCCGTAGCGCCGCAGCATGGCCGGGGAGCGCCAACCGGCCAGACGTTGCAGATCACCCTCCTGCCCGCCATCGGCCAGGAACAGGTGCGCGAAGGTGTGGCGCAGCTGGTGAAGATGCAGACGCGGCAGGCCAGCGGCACGGCAGCGACGGGCCAGCACCTGGGCCAGGCCGGAGGTCGTCAGCGGACCATCCTGGCCGAGCCACAGCGCCTCAGCGCTGGCGTTGCGGTGTCCCCGTCGGACGCGGAGGTAGCGGTCCACGGCGACGGCCGTGCGGACGCCGAAGCGCACCGCCCGAAGATGCCCGCCCTTGCCGGTGACGTAGGCCAGCCGCTCGCGCAGCTCGACGTCTGCCAGCTTCAGCCCTGCGGCCTCGCCGCGCCGGATGCCGGTGTCGAACATCAGCAGCAGCAGGGCCGTGTCGCGCCGATCAGCGAACTCGCGCCCCTCGGATGCCTTCAGCAGCCGACGGAACTCGTCCTCGCCAACGACCGGCACCGGCACCTCCGGCACGCGGGGCGGCTTCATCTTCAGCATCGGCGACACCTCGATCTCCTCCTCATCGAGCGCCCACTTCCAGAACTGCTGCAAGGCGCGGAACTCGACCGACTGCGAGGTCGGCTTGATCACGTCCCGGCGGCTGGCGATGTAGGCCTCGATATGCTCCCGTCGCACCCCCCGCGCCGTGGTCGGCATGCCGTTGGCGGCGAGGTAGCGGCGCAGTCCGTCGAGCGCGGCCAGGTAGATGCGGATGGTGCTTTGCGAGCGGGTCGCGGCGAGGTGCAGCGCGAACGAATCGCGTAGAGTGTCCAGCGCGTCAGGGACGTAGACGGAGGTGGTGGCGGTCATATGGGCGGTCCTTCTGTTAGCAGCTCAGTAATGCGACGTGCTAACAGTAGACCCTCATCCTCAGGCCGTCAATGCGCCTCTTTCGTGCGTGAACTGAGCGCCTAACGAGTCCCCGTAGCTCAGTGGACCAGAGCGGCTGCCTTCTAAGCAGCGGGTCGCAGGTTCGAATCCTGCCGGGGACGCCACTTCACCGATTCGTGCGTACAGCGACGCGATAACTGAATTAGCCGCGCCCGCCGGTGGCTGCTTTCAATGCAGCTCGGATGAGCCGCAGGCTGCCTTCGTACGACACGATACCTGGACACGATTCGCTCGAACCTCTGAGCACGGTGCCACAACGCTCAGACGCAACGGCCTTCCAGCTGAATGTCGCGGGTTCGAGACCCGTCTCCCGCTCCAATCAACCGTGCCGAGCGCGGAATGGACACCGTCATTGGTGTCCATTTCTCCCTACTCCCTCGTGCTCAAGGCGTAGGCGACAGCCTCCTCGCGGGTCATCGCCAGGCCGCGCTGCAACGCCTCGCGGGCCGCGCCCTCGGATAGCTGGCCCGCCACCTCGGGGCCCGCCTCCACGTCCGCACCTAGACTCTCCGCCAGGTCCGTCCCGCTCGACGCCTGCAGGGCCGATGCGGCTCCCTTCAGCGTCATCGCCCGATCGAGCGCGCCCTGCACCGTGGCCAGCGAGGCGAGGTTGCCAATGAGAACGGTGATCCCGGAGATGTCGCTCGCCTCGGCGAAGAGCGACAGGCTCTCCCGCAGCCAGGATCGGGCGGCATCGAACTCGCCCGTCTCGATGGCAATATTCCCGAGGGAGCGCAAGACCCACCCCAGGTTGAACTGGTCCTCCAACTCACGGAAGATGGACATGGCCTCCAGGAGCCGGCGGCGTGTCTCCTCGGGGGGCTGCTCCTCGCTTTCCTGACTGGCCTGGGCCCACAGGCACTTCGCAATCCCCCGCCGGTCGCCGATCTGCCGGTAAAGCGCCAGGCTGCTGTCGAGCGACACCTTCGCCTTCAATTTGTCCGTCCCGGTGACGAAGTATGGAAAGGCCAAGTTGTAGAGCGCCTCCGCAATGCCGCGCGGCTCCCCGAGTTGGCGCCGCAGCTCGAGGCTGCGCTCATAGTAGGAGCGGGCGCCCGGCATGTTGCCCATCCAGTAGGCGACGCCGCCGGCGGCCTCCAGCCCCCTGGCCCGGGGCTCGAGCTTGTCGCAATCGGCCTCGAGCGCCAGGACGCCATCGAGGCGCTCGGCCGCCTCCCTCAGGTGGCCGCGCATCTGCCAGAAGCGCCATATGGCGGCGCCGAAGCGTAGCGCCAACTCCGCTTGGCGGTGATCCACGTACCATCCCATGGCAGCGCGGATGTTGTCGTGCTCGCGATCTAGGCGGTCGAGCCAGGTCACCGCGTTTCTGGTCAGCTCTGGCTCGGCCTCCTCCACCAGCGCCAGGAAGACATCGGCGTGCCTGCTGCGAATGGCATCCGTCTCGCCGGACTCCGCCAGCCGCTCGGCGGCATACTCGCGGACCGTCTCCAGCATGCCGAAGCGCGGCTCGTCTTCGGACGCTTCCTGCCGCAGCAGGCTGTGGTCGACGAGCGTGGCCAGCAGGTCGAAGACGTCGCCGCCGTCGACCGCGCACACCGCTGCGACCTCCTCGATCGAGGCGCCGCCGCGGAAGACCGAGAAGCGGGCGAAGAGCGGGCGGCCCGAGTCGTCGAGCAGGTCGTAGCTCCACGCGATCGCGCCGCGCAGTGTCCGCTGCCGCGCGGGGAGGTCGCGGGACCCGCTGTCCAACACAGTGAGGCGGTGCTCGAGCCTGGCGAGCAGCGCCTTGGGCGACAGCAGCTTCACGCGCGCGGCCGCCAACTCGATCGCGAGCGGCAGGCCGTCGAGCCGCGCCGTGATCTCCGCGACTGCCGGGGCGTTCTCGTTGGTCACTGCGAAGTCGGGCTTGACGCTTAGAGCGCGTGCGATGAACAGGGCGACCGACTCGTACTGCGAGAGGGACTCGAGCGACGGCAGGTGCTGCGGATCGGGCAGTTGGAGCGGTGGGACCGGGAACTCGTGCTCAGCGCTGACGTGGAGCGGCGACCGGCTGGTGACGATCACCTTGATGCTCGGGGCATCGGTCAGCAGGCGGCCAACCAGCGGAGCGGCGTCGGTGATCTGCTCGAAGTTGTCGAGCATCAGGAGCACCTCGCGGTCGCGCAGGTACTCCGACAATCGCTCCTCGGGCGGGCGGGCGCCGGCATCCTGGATGCCAATCGCGTGGGCGATCGCGGAGGCCACCAGTTCCGAATCCTCGATGGTCGCCAGCGGTACGAAGTACACGCCGCCAGAGAAACCCTGACCGGCCTCGGCCGCGACCTGCAGACCCAGACGGGTCTTGCCGGTGCCCCCTGGACCGATGAGTGTCACCAAGCGGTTCGTGGCCAGCAGATCGAGGATGGCGTCCAGCTCGCGGCGGCGTCCCAGGAAGCTCGTCAGGGGGGTCGGCAGGTTGTTCGGGACGGCACCGAGCGATGCCGGCGGCGGAAAGTCGGCCGACAGCCCCGCGATGACGAGCTGATGGAGGTGCTCGCGTCGCGCCAGGTCCTTGAGGCGGAACTCGCCTAGATCGCGGAGCGACAGCGTGTCGGGCAGGGATCCCTCGGCCAGTGCGCGCGTCGTGTCCGACACCAGCACCTGCCCGCCATGGGCGGCTGCGGCGATGCGCGCCGCGCGGTGTACGTCCAGGCCGATGTACTCGTCGCCGGACTGCCGCCCCTCGCCAGAGTGCAGTCCCATCCTGACGCGAAGCTCCACACCGGGCGCCCATTGCGCTACAGCGAGCGCCCGCTGGGCGGCCGCCGCCGCCGCGACGGCCGCCGTCGCCGTGGAATAAACCATCAGGAACCCGTCGCCGGCGGTGGCGGACTCATAGCCCTCATCGGTTAGGAGCGCGCTGCGCAACAGCCGATGGTGCTCCGCCAGGATCTCGTCCCAGGCGTCTCCCACCCTCTGGAGCAGCTTGGTCGAGCCCTCAATGTCGGTGAACAGGAACGTCACCGTTCCCGTCGGTGGCGATCCCAAGCGCCGCGGACCGGTGGCCACAGACCTCCTCACATGCGATCCGCCAGCACGGTTGCCTACATCGTACGTCACGTCGCGCGGAAATCGGGAGCGCCCCCTCACCGGCGGCCGAACCAGGCGCGGTCAGGGCCTCGGAGTCGACTGGAGCTGGGATCGGCGACACCTTCGTCACGACACGATAACTGGATGGCTTTCGCTCGGGACTCTGAGCACGGTGCCACAACGCTCAGACGTATCGGCCTTCTAAACAGCGGGTCGCAGGTTCGAATCCTGCCGGGGACGCCAGCCTCAGATCCCGACGATCCTCTGTGGGGACATGCGTGGTCCGTAGCGCGGAGCGCGGATCCCGCTCGCCTCGAGGAGGCGCTGGACCCGTCCGCGCTGCCCGTGGTACGGCTCGAGCAGCTCGAGCATACGGGCATCATCGGCTCGTGGTTCCCGTACGAGCGCCCAGGCCACCAGGTTGGGCAGGTGGTAGTCGCCAACGCTGATCGCGTCGGGATCTCCGAACGCGATGCGGCCCACCTCGGCCAGCGTCCATGGACCGATCCCCGGCACCGCTCCAAGCCGGGCGTACGCCTCTGCCGGTGACGCGCCCTCGATGCGGGTGGCCAGCTGGGCGGCATGCCGGATGAGGTCGGCACGGCGCCGCTCCAGGCCAAAGCGATGGAAGGCGAAGTAGGGAAGCCCCGCAAGCGTCGCCGAAGCCGGCGCTAAGCGAAGGCCGGACGGCCCGGGGGCCGCCTCACCATGGCTGGCGATGATGCCGCGAAATGCCGCCCGCGCCTCCACGCCGGTCACCTTCTGCTCGCAGATCGCGGGCAGCAGCGCCTCGAAGGGGCGATTGGTGCGCGGCAGTCGAAGTCCGGGGAAGCGGTGGACCAGCTCGCCAAGCAGCCGATGCTGCGGAACCAGCGCGCTCGGGTCATCGTTTCCGCCGACCAGGTCGGCCGCTCCAGCGACCGCGTTGGCGGCGCCGGGACCCCATGCCGAGACCTCGACACCACCCTCGACGGCCTTCAGCCGTAACGTGGCGGCGCCCTCGGGCGTGCGCGTGGCGCGCCAGATGCCATCGGCGCCAAAGCGAATCGTTGGGTCGCCCCGACCGTTGGCGATGGGGCCGAGCGTCAGGCCCAGATCGACCGGCGTGGGAAGCGAGACGAACCCGCTGGCGTCGGGCTCGGGCATCGGTCAGCGACGCATGCTCAGGACGACGGGAGCCTCCGAGCGCTGCACGACCTCGAAATCCTCGCGTGAGCGAATGCCACGGTAACCCTCGGCCACGATCAGCTGGCCGCAGATGCCTCCCAGCGAGTTGCCCGGCCCGGGCAGCACCAGCACGTCGGGCGCCTCCTCGCGCAGGGCGACGCGGACACTGACCGCGAATCGGAAGGGTGTCGTCACCTGCTCGCCCAGCGTGTAGTCGCGGAGGGCGGCCGGATCCGTTGACCACGGCGTCCAGCGAGTGCCATTCCCGTCGATGATGGTCGCCGACGGCGCGCGCCAATCCAGATCGCTGAGCTGATCACGGGCGGCCTCTGCCACATGGGCTACCAGCGGGGTGTGGTAGGGCCCGTGCTGGGAGAGGCGCAGCGGGAACATCCGCTCGCCGACGCGCACCGGCGCGAGCCGGCCGAGGAGGCGCGCAACGCCGGCCTCGTCACCGGCCAGGACCGCATAGGCACCCAGGTCGATGCTCTCGTGCACGTGTCCGTCCCCATTCGTCGCGGGATCGCTGAGGGCCGCTGCGACAGCGGCATGCAGCTGCGGGTCGGGTCGCCAGGCCGCATCCGCGAGCGGGTAGATCACCTGTCCGCCGGGACCCCCGCTCGGCAACGGCTCCTGCTGCAGGATAGCCATCTCCTGGACGAGCCGGAAGGCATCGTCAAAGGGCAGCGCGCCGGCCGCCGCGAGGGCCGTGTACCAGCCCAGCGAGTTCCCGATCACGGCGGTGACCCGATGATCGGCCACCGCCGCCTCGGCATCCAGGATCGACACCAGGAAGATCAGCGGCGAGGCGTGGATCGGCTGGAGGTGGCGCGATGGGTCGAAGCGGTCCGAGCGGTCGAGGTCCAGCAACGGCTCGAGGCCGTAGCCCGCGCGAAGCAGCTCGGCGCGCAGGACCCACGGGTGATCGGGCTGCAGGGATCCGAGCGAGGCTGCGGCGTACGAGCCGCGCCCAGGGCAGGCGAGCACGGCGCGCTGGGTCATGCGTGTAGCCGGCCACTGACCGTGGTCAGCGCCCCGGCCACGACCTGGTCGGTCCCGATCAGGACCGCGCTGGTGGCGGTGCCGAGCGGCACGAAGCTGTCGACCGCGCGGACCGACCAGAGGCGACTCGCGATGCCGGCCTCGGCCAGGTCGGCCAGGATCGCGTCTGCCACGCCTCCGCCAGTGCGCCTGCACTCGTCGACCACCAGGACCGCGCCGATGGCCGCCGCCTGCTCGCGGATCGCCTTGTGGGGGAGCGGATTCAGCCAGCGGATGTCAAGCACCCTGGCTGCGATCTCATGCTGCTCGCGCAGGCGCCGCGCGGCCTGCAGCGAAAGGCGCAGGCCGTTGCCATAGCTGACGATCAGGATGTCGGCAGTGCCGGTGTCGAGCGGGCCGTAGATGCCGACCTCGCCGGGGAGCAGTGCGGCGGGGGGCGGAGGATAGGCGGTTAGCCAGCCGCCATCGCCATCGGTCTCCAGGTCCTTCTCGTGGTACAGCGCGATCGGCTCCAGGAAGACCACCACCCGTCCGTCCTCGGCCGCCATGGCGACGGCGCCGCGCAGCATCCTCGCCGCATCGTCACCCCGGGCCGGGACGGCCACCACCAGGCCGGGGATATCCCGCAGGGCGCCCACGCTGTTGTCGTTGTGGAAGTGGCCACCGAAGCCCTTCTGGTAGCCGAGCCCGGGGACGCGGACGACCATCGGGTTGCGGAACTGGCCGGAGCTGAAGAACTGCAGCGACGCCGCCTCGCCCCGCAGCTGATCGAGCGCGTTGTGCAGGTAGGCCAGGTACTGGATTTCGGCGATCGGCAGGAGCCCGATGTGCGCCGCCCCCTGCGCGATCCCCAGGATCGAGGTCTCGTCCAGCAGGGTGTCGAAGACGCGACCCGTCCCGAATCGGCGCTGGAGTCCGTTGGTGACGTTGTAGACACCGCCCTTGCGCCCGACATCCTCCCCGAACAGGATCACCTCAGGCCGCCGTCCCAGCTCGTCGGCCAGCGCGGCGTTCAGACATCCCGCCAGCGTTCGCGCGGTCGGGATCAGGGCGTCCTCCGGCAGCGTGCCGCCGTGCAGCTCGGAACGCGCCGCGGGGTCCAACAGCGGCTTGGACGCCCGCGCCATGATGCGGACCGGGTGATATGGCGCCATGGGAGCGACGACCTCCTCGGTCGTCTCCAGGCGCGGTCGGCGCGTGGCCTCCTCGGCCGCGGCCATCAAGCGCTCCCGGGCGTCCGCCACCATTGATTGGAGCTGCTCCGGGGTCGCGGCGCCGGTCTCGATGAGTCGACGCGCGTTGCGCAGCAACGGATCCCGCGCTTCGTTCTCGGCAATCTCTTCGGCGGACCGATACGACTGTTCCGCGTCGCTGCCCGCATGGCCCCACAGCCGGACGGTGCGCAGGTGCAGGAAACAGGGTCGTCGGGCGCGACGCACGAACCGCACCGCCTCCGCGACCGTGTCCCAGACCTCGTCGATCTCTCCATCGGCCAGGTCGTAGCGCAGGTGCTCGAGGTGGCCAAAGCTGGAGGCGATCCAGCCCTCGGGGGTCGGCACGCTGATCCCGGTCTCGTTGTCCTCGCACACGAACAGGATCGGCATCGGCAGCCCAAGGCGGACCGCGTAGCGGGCGGTATTGATCGCCGCCAGCGCGGTGGCGTGGTTGACGGTGGCGTCACCGAACGAGCAGAGGACGATGGCGTCGTCGGGGAGATCGGTCGCCACGCCGAGTCGTCGCGCCCGAGCGAGGCTGAAGGCAAGCCCCATTGCCTTCGGCAGGTGGCTCGCGATGGTCGACGTCTGCGGCGGGACCCAGAGCGGGCGGCTGCCCCACACCTTGTGGCGCCCCTGAGCAATCGGGTCGTCGCTGCTGGCGACCACGCCGAGGAGCGAGTCGAAGGCCGGCGTGCTGCCGGGCAGCTGGCGCGCGCGGGCCATCATCAGCGCGCCGGACCGATAGTGCAGGAACGCCGGGTCGTTGATCCGCAGCTGGGCTCCCACCACCACGTTGTTCTCGTGGCCGGCGCTGCTGATGGTGTAGAAGCTGCGGTTCGTCTTCTTGAGCTCACGGGCTGCCACGTCCAGCTGGCGCGAGGTGAGCTGGTCCTCGAACAGCTCGACCGCTTTGCGTGCGGTCAGCCCACTCCCTTTGCTTAGCGGGACGTCTCCGAGGAGCTGAGTTGGCGAGGCAGCCGCCTGAGCGAGGTACGCATCGAGCGAGGCCTCGACGATGGCGACGCGGTCGAAGGTCATCTGAGTGCGGCCCTCGGTGGTGTCGGCGGCTGGGGGGTCCGGTCATGATACGCGCCGCGTAAGCGGCTGATAAGCGGGCAATAAGGCCGGCAGCTGTCTCCTGACGACGCACCGACCCGCGCCGGATGAGGTGGCGCGGCGGTTGCCATCGCGGAGCAAGCCGGATGTCACGCAAGATCCCCGCGCCAGGCGCCCACACCGGTGGCGGCTGGCCTACCTGACAGCGGCCGGATCAACCCCCGAGCGAAATCAAGACGATCCCGATGACGGCCAGGGCGACGGCTACCAGCCCAAGGCGCGGCAGTGCCTCGCCGAGCAGTGCCCGCGCCAGGAGCATGGTCGCCAGCGGGTAGGTGCCGGACAGGGCCGCCGCGATGCCGACGGGGATGGTCGCGAAGGCGAGCACCACCATCCCGTTGGCCGCCACGTCCAGCAGGCCGGCGAGCGCGACGAGTGGGGCGACCGCCCGGAGCTGCGAGCGGTCGCTCCTCAGCAGCGCGCTCCCGCCCACCACGAGCGATGCGGATGCGCGGCTGGCGACCAGTGCCCAAAGCTGGTCGTGTTCCGCCGCCCGATCGATGAAGACGAACCACAGGCCGAAGCCGGCCGCTGCGGTGAGCGCCAGCAACAAGGCATCACGGCTCACGCCCCGCGTCGTGGCCCCACTGGCCGCGGCGATCGCAACAATCGCGCAACCGACACCTGCCAGCTGTACGGGCTGAATGACGGTGCCCCACAGCACGATCCCGACCGCCAGCGGGATGAGCACCCCGCCGACCCCACTGACCGCCGAGACGAGTCCCATGGCGCCCATGCCGAGGGCGCGATACAGGGCAGCCAGCCCGAGGCCGCCCGCGACGCCCGCAACAGCGCCGAGGACGAGTGTCGTGGTGGCAGGTTGGGCGGGTTGGAGCACGATCACGGCAACGAGGAGCAAAAGGAAGCCGACCACCTGCGCCCCGCCGGTGACCAGCAGGCCGCCGGCACGCCGCGCCGCCAGGCCGCCGGCAAAGTCACCGGTGCCCCAGGCCGCCGCGGATCCCACGCCGAGCAGGACGCCAGGCTCGATCAGACACCTCCAGATACGGTCGCCGCGGGAATGTACCAGCCAGCTCCGGGTACAACGCCGCAACCGCTTGACATGCGGCCGGCGCGACCGCCAGAGTGCGCCAAACCTCCGGCGCACGAAGGGAGCTCGTGGCCCTGCAACCGATGATCGCGTCCCCGGGCACACCTTCCGCCGATCAACCCGACTCCTCTCCGGCGAGCCGCGCTGCGGCGGTGACGCTCGAACACCTCGTCAAGCGATTCGGCGAGGTCGAGGCGGTCTCCGGCATCGACCTGGAGATCCGCGACGGTGAGTTCTTCTCCATGCTCGGGCCGTCCGGATCGGGCAAGACGACCACCCTTCGCATGATCGCCGGCTTTGAGACGCCGACCGAGGGACGCATCCTGCTGCATGGGAAGGATGTGACCGGCATCCCACCTTTCGACCGAGACGTGAACACGGTCTTCCAGGATTACGCGCTTTTCCCGCACATGACCGTCGCCCAGAACGTCGAATACGGTCTGATGGTGCGCAAGACGCCGGCCGCTGAGCGCGCGACGCGCACCACCGAGGCGCTGCGCATGGTGCGGCTGGAGGGGTATGAAAAGCGCCGCCCGGGCCAGCTCTCGGGTGGCCAGCGTCAGCGCGTGGCGCTGGCACGTGCCCTCATCAACCGACCCCGCGTCCTCCTGCTTGATGAGCCGCTCGGCGCGCTCGACCTGAAGCTGCGCGAGGAGATGCAGATCGAGCTCAAGGCGATCCAGGCGCAGGTTGGCATCACCTTCATCTACGTCACCCACGACCAGGAAGAGGCGCTGGTCATGAGCGACCGGAT
>JBKKBV010000058.1:0-5751 GCA_046713375.1 Candidatus Limnocylindria bacterium | reverse complement strand
CTATGAGGCCGAATCCGCTCATCCGCGCGCTCCAGTACCTGGGTCTCATCGTGGTCGTCGGCGTCTTCACGCTGCCCACCTTCTGGATGGTGCTGGGTGTCTTCAAGCGCAACGTCGAGCATCGTGCGCGGCCGCCTGTCCTGATCCCCAGCGATCCCTTCGGCGCCGCCGCGGACACCATCCGCTTCGCGTTCGAGGGCTCTCCGGTGCCCATCGGCCACGTCTTCCTGAACAGCGTGGTGGTGGCATCGGCGACGGCGATCGTCACGCTTGCGGTCGGCGTGACCGCCGCCTACTCCTTCGCGCGCTTTCGAACCGGCGGGACCAGCCTGCCGTTCTTCATCCTGACGTTGCGGATGGCCCCGCCGATCGCCGTCGGCCTGCCCTTCTTCCTGGTGTTCCGACAGCTGGGGCTGCTCGACAGCCAGCTTGGCCTGGTGATTGCCTACACGACCATCAACCTGCCGCTCGTGATCTGGCTGCTCCGCAGCTTCTTCCGGGAGCTCGATCCATCCATGGAGGAGGCTGCCCTGGTGGATGGGGCGTCGCGCTGGCAGGCGCTCCGCTTCATCGCACTGCCGCTGGCGGTGCCGGCCATCGCCAGCACCGGCCTCCTTGCTTTCATCTTTAGCTGGAACGAGTTCTTCTTCGCCACGCTGCTGACATCGAACGAGGGACGAACCATCCCGGCTCTGCTCCCGCTCTTCCTCCCGCGCTCAATCTCAGCCGGTCAGCCGCTCGGTGCGTCGTTCTTCATCGCGGCGCTCAGCGCCGTGCCGATGATCATCCTGGTCCTGTTCCTGCAGCGCTACCTCATTAAAGGCCTCTCGATGGGGGCCGCCAAGGAGTGAAGACTTGAGTGCTCCCTATGCCTTCTACCTAGCCGAGGATCCGGACAACACCATCCTCGACAGCGCCATCGCCTCGGTGCGCTTCGCCGCGAAGGTCTGCGACGACCCGGGCGACGGCACGCTGCGCTGCCAGAGCATGGACGCCATCCCGGACGGGACCCTGGTCGCCTTCCGCGAGCGAATGATCGACGGGGTCGGCTATTGCACTGATGCGGTCTTTGCCGCGAACCAGCTCATCCGATTCGGACGCCTGCTCCACAGCCCGGGGATGATCCGCTTCGGCGAGCGCCTGGCAGAGCACGCCTTCAACGGCGGATTCTTCGATGACCCGAACCTGCCGGTGCGGCTCTACCTGGTCGTGGGCAGCAACCAGTTCCTGGACAACCTCGAGGGCCACGAGACCTACATCGAGCCCGGGCACATGGCGCGGGTTGGGCACCAGCTGCTGATGCTGAGTGACGTCGTAAACGACGAGATGGCGGTTCGCGCGGGTGAGGCTGGCGGGCGGATCGCGGCCTGGGCCACGACCCTGGAGCGCTGCGACAACGGATGGTTCCCACGGCGCTCGACCCCGGACGGGCGCGTGTTTCCGAATGCCGCCGATGCCTTCGGCCCAGTCAGCCTGGGAGCTCCGCTGCCGATGGACCCGATCTACGACCGCAGCGGCAGCGGCGTGCTCATCCTTCAGCTCCTGGTCGAGGCGCAGGCGCGGGGACTGGGTGACTTCAGCGCGGCCATCTCGGACACGATCCGCGCCTTCATCGATGCCGGGGGCCATTTCGGGAGCACTAACAGCGATACCGAGGACCTCCAAGAGAACGTGACCTACGCCATGGCGTTCCAGGCGCTGCACGCCGCCGGCAAGCTGATGGACCGCCAGGACTGGGTGGACTTCGCCTACAGCGCCTGCCTGGAGCCACTGGTGCGCTTTGAGCTGGTCGAGGACCTCAATGGGTTGGCCACAAAGGGGCTCCTCTACATGGAGGACTCCTGGAATGCGGCATGCACGTGGGAGATCGCCGAGGCTGCCCAGGCGTACCTGGTCGCCTTCGGCGATCGTGGCAGGCGGCCGGACCTGCACAAGGCGCTGACCATGCTGCGCGGTCTGGCCAAGCATCATCACGGCCCGCACGGGTTCCTGACCGAGGCTGTCGACTGGGACGGCCACTCGGTCGTGACGCGGCACATGGACGGCCTGCGCTACTCCGACATCGTGACGACCCACCCGTTCCTCAATAACCTCCACGTCGTCGAGCCGACGGTCACCTTTCTGGAGCGGTTCGCGGTCCGCTCCGCGGTGGACGGCGTCGAGGCGTTCTACGACCCGGAGGGCAACCGACTCGGCCTCGCTCGCCTGGAGGAGGTTGATTGGCTGCCGAGCTAGTGGCCTTTGGCGACATCAGCATCGATGTCGCCGTGGAGATTCCTCGGCTTCCCGGGCCCGATGAGAAGCTGTGGGTCGAGATCCTCGGTGAGTACCCCGGAGGCATGGGAGCCAACGCGGCCGCGGCGTTCGCCGCGCTGGGCGGCCGGGCCGCCTTGGTGGCATCGGTCGGTGACGACGAGCGGGGAGTGCGCGCGATGGCGGAGCTCACCGAACGTGGGGTCGACCTCAGAGGGGTTGCCCACCTCGCGGCGCCGACCTTCTGGACGCTGGCCCTGCTCGGGGAGCACGGCGAGAAGAGCCTCCTTCAATTTGCGACTCCCGCGCTGCATGTGCCGTGGGAATCGGTCGACTGGTCCGTCCTCGACGGCGCGACCTTCGCCCACGCCGTTGCCGATGAGGGCGACAGCAACCTGCGTCTCATCGCCGAAGCCCGGCAGCGCAGGGTCATGGTCTCGCTGGACATCGAACCGGTCGCGCTGGAAGCGGAGATGCGCGATCAGCTGCTCGCTGGCGTGGAGGTCGTCTTCATCACGCCCGCCGGGCTGCAGTCGCTCGGCGCACCCCACCAGCCCGAGGGCGGCGCGGCCTGGCTGCTCGAGCGAGGCCCACGAATCGTCGCCATCACGCTCGGCCACGACGGGTGCTTCGTGGCCACGGCCGAGGGTGAGACCGCCCGTGTCGCCGGCGTGGAGGTCGAGGCCCGCGACACGACCGGCGCAGGGGACTGCTTCGCGGGCGCGTTCCTGTGGGCGCTGACCCGGCGGCGCACCACTGTGGAGGCGGGCCATATCGCCAACAGCATGGCGGCCCTCAGCACGACCACCCTCGGGTCACGAGGCAACCTGGTCGGTCTGGCCGAGCTCGCGGGCCGTCCAGAGCTGGCCGGGATGGGCGTGGAGGGCTGGGGCGGGTGAACGAGCTAATGCTGCGCGAGATGGAGTCGCAGCCAGCGGATCTCGCGCGAGCGCTGGTCGACCTGCGCCGCCAGGCTGCTGCACTCGACCTCCGCCGTCCGGAGAAGGTCGTCCTTACCGGGAGTGGCGACTCGGGCTTTGCGGCGGCGGCGGTGGAGCTCGCGTTTACGCATGCGCTGGAGCGTCCGGTCTGGGCGCTGCCCTCGGCGTCGGCCTCCCGCTACGGGCTGGGTCGAATCGAGGGACTGACGGTTGTCATCTCGGTGAGCGGCGAGGTGCGGCGCACGATCGAGGCGGCCATGGCGGCGCGCAATGCCGGAGGCCGCGTCGTCGCCATCACAGCTGGCGCGAATTCGTCGCTGGCGGGGCTCGCGGACGCCGCGCTGGTCATGCCCGAGCCGATCAGCCGCTCGACCCCGCACACCCGCGACTACACGATGACGCTTCTCGCTCTCTTGGTGCTGCTCGAGGCGCTCTCCGGAACGCCGATACCCGAGCTCGACGTGTGGCCGCAGCAGATCGACGATCTCCTCCGGCGGTCCATCCATTGGGCCGGCCGGCTCGCAGAGACCTTCGCATCGGATGATGCGCCGGTCGGGTTCCTGGGCATGGGCCCTGATCGCGGCACCGCCGCCTATGGCGCGCTGAAGTTCTGGGAAGCCGGCGGCAGTGCCGCCTGGTGGGACGACCTTGAGGAATTCGGCCACGGCTCGCAGTTGGTCGCGAGGCCGGGACAACTGGCCGTGCTATTCGCGTGCGGACCGGCGCGGGGGCGGGCTCATGAGATGCGCGACGGCCTAGAGCGGATGGGCCTTTCGCCGTCAGTTGTCGGGGATCGCGCATTGGACGGCGCAGAGGACCTCAAACTGCCGGAGATTCGATCTGACCTAAGCCCACTGCTGACCTCGATTCCGCCGCAGGTGCTGGCCTACACCTTCACGACGCGGCGGGGCATCGAGGTCGAGCTGCCGATGGGTGGCAATTCGCTTGGCGAGCTCTACGACGAGGTGCACCGCGAGTGGATGCGACGGAGCACGCTTGAACCGATCCCGTCCGAGTAGTCGTGAGCCTTCCTCTCGGTGTGGCGACCGCGACGGCCGCCGCACTCTCGTTCGCCGCGGCCGATTTTTCGGGGGCGGTCGTGTCACGCAGGGTCGGGCCACTCTCGGCCGCCCTCTTAGTGCAGATGATCAGTGGTGCCGGACTCGCGGCCGTCCTGGTCGCGACGACCCCGGAGATCCGTCCCTTCGCGGTGGGCATCGGCCTGGTCGCCGGCCTCGCCGTGGCGCTTGGGCTGCTCGCCCTGTATGAAGCTCTTTCGATTGGTGCGATGGGCGTGGTCGCCGTGCTTACCGGGGTGGTCGCCTCGGCGCTGACGCTGGGCTATGACACCTTGGTTGCGGGGCAGGCGCCATCGACCGTGCAGGTCGGCGGGATGGCCTGCGCGATCGCGGGAGCCGCGCTGAGCAGTCGCCTCGGCACACTATCGCTTCGCGTCGTGGCACTCTCGCTGGTTGCTGGGTGTGCATTCGGGGGATCGTTCATCGCCTTCAATCTCGCCGCCGGAGAGAGCGTCATCACCGTCCTCTTTGCGGCTCGACTCGCAGCGATCATGCTCCTTGGCTCCGTGTGGGCGAACCAGGCAGGTCGTCGGTTGACCCTCCACCCCGCGATTGCGGTCGCCGGCGTGCTCGATACGGCGGCCAATCTCCTGATGCTGGTCGCCGTCACCCTGATTCCGGTGAGCCTGGCGACCGCAATCTCATCGGCGAATCCGCCGATCATCATCATGTTCCTGGCTCGCTTCGCCCTCGGCGAAGGGCTGCCCAGGTCGGCCTACCTATCGGTTGGGCTCGCTTGTGCAGGAATCGCCTTGATGTTGCTCGGCTGATTCCCTTCCACCAAGGCGTGCGTTACCGCCCGGGTGTCGAGGTATGCCTGCCGGTACTGATCGAACAGCTGGGCGTACATCGGTGCAAGCTGGCGATTCGGCTCGATCGTCTCCTCGATGGAGTTCCAGCTCCCATGCCCGCTGAAGCCTGCCGCCTCCGCACCGAGCATCGCATCGCCGAACGCGGCTCCAACCGTATGACGCGGTACAAGTTGAGTGATGCCACTCACATCGCTGACGATCTGCGGCCACGTCGCCGTTCGCGCCCCGCCGCCGACCGCCACGTAACGGGCAGCGGGCGGGCTGACCTGGTCGAAGGCGGCGAGGTTATGGCGCACTCCCATGGCAACGCCTTCCAGCATGGCGCGCATGATCTGCGCGCGGCCGTGCGATAGGGTCAGGCCGAGCAGCGCGCCCCGCGCATGCGGATCGAAGATGGGTGTCCGCTCGCCGGCAAAGTACGGAAGCAGGAGGAGTCCCTCCGCGCCGGGCTGCACCGCTCCCGCCTCGGCCATCAGCCTCTCGAGGCGCTCACCCACCAGCTCGCCGAACCAGGAGGCGACGATCCCGCCGGTCGCCATGCCCGCGGCCAGGGTCTCGGTTCCCTCGTGGACGCCTGCGGTCGCCCACAGGCGAGGCGACCTCGTGCCGCGCTCCACGACCTTGGTCAGGAACATGGTCGATCCGTACATCAGCATGACGTCGCCC